>NZ_JAPVLS010000074.1:0-49512 GCF_027158125.1 Streptomyces sp. H39-C1 | reverse complement strand
CGCGGGCGCCGACGACCGCGTCGGCGGGCCGGACCGCCCGGGCCCGCCGCCAGACCGTCTGGTCCGGGCCGAGCTGCCACGGCGCGGGCGGCTGGCCCTCGGGCCAGGCCAGCTGGAGGTGCAGCGCCTCGTCGGTGAGCCATGCCGCGTAGACCGTGGGCAGCTTGCCGCCGTCCGAGGCGAGCCGTGCCGATAGGGCGCGCAGCGCGCGGTCGAGGAACGCGACGGTATCGGCGTCCGCGCCGATCCGCAGCGCGTCGGCGGCGTCGGCCTCGGGCCCGTTGGGGGTGCGGGGCGTGCGGACCGCGCCGGCGGTGACCGACTGCCACAGCGCGGTACGGCGGCGCCGCCCCAGCGCGGCGAGCAGCCCGGCCGCCAGCAGCGGGGCGCCGATGAGCGCCTCGGGCAGCCCGAATCCGTGCCCGGAGCCCTGGGATACGGACGGTGCGGCGACGGCCGGCCCGACCGGGGCCTCTTCGGCGTGGGCGGGCTGCTGGGCGGGCTTCTGCGTGGGCGTCTGGGCCGGGGTCTGAACCGGCGTTTGGGCGGGTGTCCGGACAGGTGCGGTGTGCGCCGCGTGAGCCCCTTCGGCCGCCGTGTCCTTGACCCCGCCGCGCTCCGCGTAGTGCTGCACGTCGGGAGCGGGCTTCGGCGCCGCGACGGGCATCTCCACGAGGTCGCCGCCGCGCGCGTCGGCCGGCATCTCCATGATCCAGCCGGGCCGGATCAGGCTCGCCTTGGACAGCTTCGAACCGTCGGGCTGCGCCCGGTCCTTGTTGAGCTGGTAGATCTCGTTGTAGCGGCGGCCGTCGCCGAGGTGGCGTTCGGCTATCTCCCACAGCGAATCGTGGTGCCGGCCCTCGGGCGGCTGGATCCGGTAGAACTTCGTCGCTTCCTTGGCGGCCTCCGCGGCGGCGGCCGCACCCGGCGTCACCGTCGTGGAGGCGGGCCCGCCGCCCTGCTGCTGCGTACCACCGGCCGCGTGCTGCTGGTGCTGCTGCACCTGCCCCGGCGTCTGCTGGGCGGTCACGGCCGGGCCGCCGCGGTGCGGCTGGTCGTGCAGGTTGCCGAGCTGCGCGAGCCCCGGCGTGAGGCTGGCGGCGCTCGCGCCGATCAACAGCAGCGCCGCGATCAACTGGCGCGCCAGCAACTGGCTCGGCCCCGACGCGGGCACCCGCGACGGCATCCCGATCCCGGAGATCGCGGCCTTCGTCTCCACGATCACGCACGCCGCGAACTGCGCCCACGCCAGCCAGACCACGACGGCCAGCACGTTGATGAACGTCTCCGTCGTGATCGGCTCCCGCAGCACCTCCATCGAGTAGGAGTGCGGCAGCGGCGAGCCGACGATCTTCAGCAGCGCGACCGGCACGCCCACCACCAGGACGGCGAGCGCGAGAAACGCCAGGAGCGCCCGGACGACGTCACCGAACGTACGGCGGCGGCGTGGCGGCTGCGGCCGGCCCGGTTGCGCGGGTTGGGCCGGTCGCCGACTGGCGGTCGTGCGTGCCATGGGCTCGTTCCTCTGCCTTCTGCCTTCGGTGGTGCGGTGGATGGACGGCGACGAATCAGCCGGTGGCGATCTCGGCCGCCGCCGTCCCGTGGACCGTGAAGTCCTTGCTGTAGAAGAAACCCGTCAGAGTGGGACTGTAGGTGAGCTGAATCCTCACCTCTACATGCTGGTCGGTGGTCCTGGCCAGGTCGCAGCCGGAGGCGGCGGCGTCCTCGATGCTGAGCCCCGACCGTGCGGCGAAGTCCTTGACCCGGGCGTCGCAGTTCGCGGTGTTGATCCGCGGCGGAGTGCCCGCGGGCGCGTTCCGCAGCGCCTCCACGTCGATGTCCTGGGCCGCGTAACGGGCCGCCTGCTCGGCGATGTCCGCGGCGCGCTCGCGTTTGTGGATGGACAGTCCGCCGTCGACGACGAAGGCGGCGAGCGTCATGAACACCAGGGCGAACATGAGCACCGCCGCGGTGCCGGAGCCGCGATCGTCGCGGGCCGCGGGCCGTCGCGCCGTCAGCCACGTCACGGTGCTGCCCTCCGGTACGGGTCGAGCGGCGAGGCGCTCGTGGCGGTGATGGTGTTCTTGATGTTGAGTCCCAGAACCCCGAAGCCGCGCACGGTGCACGTCACATCGACGGAGAAGAGCCCGCCGGCCTCGAAGCCCTTACTGGTCTTCGTCACGGTGGGGTGGTCGAGGCAGGTGTCCGCCAGATCCGCCTCGGCCGCCGCCTGGGCCTGGCTCATCGCCGTCGTGCCGTCGCGCTGCAGCGAGCCGGCGCGGGCGGCGTCGCGCGCGGCGCTGTCCACCGCGCCCCGGCCGTCGACCAGCTGTCCGAAGGCGACCAGGACGAGAATGAACAGGATCATGACCGGCGCGAGGATCACCACCTCGATGGTGGAGATCCCCTGATCGCCGGAGCGGCCGGCCCGACGGGCCCTGTTCCGCAGCCAACTGCGCATGACCGGCCTCAGCCCCCGATGTCCGGTACGAAGCGCTCGATCGGCCCCTGCGACTGCTCGTTCACCGTGAACGTCATCCCCGGGAAGACCGTCGGCACGGTGGCCGTCACCCGGATCCCCACGGTGTTGTTGGCGGGTCCGGAGGACGTCACCGTCGGGCCTTCCAGCAGATTCGGTCCGAGCTGCGCGATATAGCTCAACGCCGTCGATCTGGCCTTCGCCTCCCAGCCGCCGGGGTTCCCGTCCGCCTCGGCCCGCGCCTTGCGGGCGCCCGCCTGGGCGGCGGCCTGCGCGACGTGGTCGGCGAAGTAGAAGAGCCCGAACTGCACGGTCGCGAAGATCATGAAGAAGAGCACCGGGGTCAGGAAGACGAACTCGATCGCGGTCATGCCGCGGTCGCCACCGGAGCCGGTGCGACTGCCCACACCGCTGTCGCCGCGGGCGGCATCGAGCCTGCGGCGTACGAAAGACCCTGATCGGCTGCTCATCACTCCGCTTACTTGCAGGTACCCGTGTCGGTGGTGCCCGAGATGCAGTTGCCGACGTCGGTGGCCTTGCCCTTGAGCGCGTTGTTGATCAGTGCGGCGACCACACCGACGATGGTCACGACCACGGCCGAGATGATGACCCACTCGACGGCGGACGCGCCGCGTGAGGTCTCCTCCGAGCGGGCGTGACGCACCCGCCCCTGAATGAACGTGACGAGGAAATCGATCGCGGGGTGACTGATGGGCAAACGGTTCATGGTTCAAGTCCTCTCGACTCGGTGACTACGTGGATCAGACTCTTCGACATCAGACGATTCACAGGGTCCGGATGGTTCGACGATTCGGCGATTCAGACCTTGAAGACCCGCATCGCCGCCGGAAAGATCAGAAAGACCAGGAAGCCCGCACAGAGCAACAGCTGGGCCACGAGCATGGACTGCGACTTCTCGCCTGCCCCGCCCTCGATCTCGGCAAGCTCCCGGTGCCGCATCGTCTCCGCACGCGAGGCGAGCGACTCGCGCACCTTCGCACCGTCGTCGGCGACCAGCCCCAGCGTCACCGACAGGTCCTTCAGCTCCTCGACCCCCAGCTCGTCGCCGAGCCGCCCCAGGGCGACCCACTGGCTCGTGCCGGTGATCCGCGCGTCCGCGAGGGCGTTGCGGATGCGCAGCAGCGCCCAGCCGTCGCCGATCTCGGCGGCGGCCATGAGCGCCTCGGGCAGACCGCGGCCCCCCGCGAGGTTCATGGAGACCAGGTCGAGGTACGCACCGATGACGCGCCGCAGGTCGCGGCGCTTGTCGACGGCGTCGCGCCGTACTTCCACGTCCGGCAGGAAGAAGAAGAGCCCGCCGAAGAGCAGCGCCATCCAGAGCGGGATGACGGGGTTGCTGCCGACGCCGAGCTGCCAGGCGATCGCGAACAGGAACGGGCCGAAGAACACGCCGACCGCGGACAGCATCACCTTCGTGGCGAGGAAGCTGTCCCAGCTGCGGTCGAGGACGGCGAGGTCCGCCCGCAGCGAGCGCTGTTCCCAGCCCTGCTGCAGGTAGAAGGCCGAAACGCGCTGGCCGAGCCGCCCCTTGAGGTCGGTGGCGCGCGGAGCGGGACCGCTCGACGGCCCCGCCGCGCGCAGCGCGTCGATCTGCGCGACGGTCGCGACCGCACCACGGCGGTTCGGCATCAGCGCCCGGACAAGGGCGAAGATGCCGAGTCCGGCGATGGCGCCGACGGTCACGGTCAGGAAGATGCTGTTCATCGGGCGCCCATCTCCTGTCGCTCGGGTGCGTGCGTCAGGAACCGCTCCGGCGTCTCGATCTTCGACAGATTGCGCAGCCACCAGAACCCGGCAGCGAACAACGCGCACACGACGCCCAGCACCAGCTGGCCGACGGCCGTCCCGTACGGCTCGACGAAGCTCCGGTTGAAGATCGCCAGCCCCAGCACAAAGGTCACCGACACCACGATGACGATCTGCACACTGCGCCGGGTGCTCGCGCGCTGCGCCATGACGCGCTGCCGCATGTCGACCTCCTCGCGGGCCGACTTGGCGAGGGCACCGAGGACCTCGCGCAGACCGGGGCCGCGGAGCCGGGAGTTGAGGATGAGCGCCGCGATGATGATGTCGGCGGAGGCGTCGTTGATCTCGTCGGCGAGGTGCTGCAGCGCGTCCGGGAGGGGCGTACGCGACCGCAGCCGGTCGACGAGCGCCTCCAGGTGGGTGCGCAGCGCCGGGGCGGCGGCCCGCGCCGAGGCGGGGATGGCCTGCTCCAGGCCGACGGCGCCGGCGATGGTGTCACGCAGCGATTCGGTCCAGGCGGCGAGCGCCTCGACGCGCTTCATCGCGGCGCGCTCCTCGGCGGCGCCGCCGAAGAGGCGGTCCCAGGTGAAGACGAGGATGCCGGTGGCGGCGCCCATCACCATCCACCGGGTCAGCGCCAGGACGACGAGTCCGCCGCCGATCGCCAGCGAGCCGCGGGTGGACAGGAAGCGGACGAGTTCGGCGGCACGCTTCCCGTTGTCGTTCGCGGCGCCCGGCTTGGGCGCCCAGCCGCGCAGCGCGACGACGAACAGCGCGATACCGCCGCCGACGGCCGTGCCGGCCAGCAGTCCGTACAGCACGGGCAGGGAGAACACACCGGTCATCATCGCCACACCCCCGAGGGCTGGTAGCCGTTGGCGAGGAGTTCGTCCAGGCAGGACAAGGGCGCGTGCGGGTAGGCCCGCCCGTCCTGGCCCTCCGCGAAGACCTCGCTGGACAGGACGCGGCCGTCGATGCCGTTGACCTCCCGGATGGATGTGACGACACGGCGCAGGGTGCCGCCGCGTTCGAAGTCGTTGCGCCGCTGCACGAAGACGACGAAGTCGATGGCGCCCGCGACGAGCATCTGGGACGCCTCGACGGGCAGCCGCTCCTTCGCCTGGAGGGCGTACGTCGAGATGCGGTTGAAGACCTCGGCGGAGCTGTTGGCGTGGATCGTGGAGAGCGAGCCGTCGTTGCCCTGCGACATCGCGTTGAGCATGGTGACGATCTCGTCGCCGAGGACCTCACCGACGATGACGCGTGAGGGGTTCATACGCAGCGACCGCCGCACCAGCTCGGCCATCGAGATCATGCCCTGGCCCTCGGAGTTGGGCAGCCGCTCCTCGAACGCCACGACGTTCGGGTGCAGTTCGGGGAACTGGTCGAGCCCGAGCTCCAGCGCCCGCTCGACGGTGATCAGACGCTCGGTCGGCCCGATGACGTTGGCGAGCGCGCGCAGCAGCGTCGTCTTCCCGGCGTTGGTGGCGCCCGCGATCATGATGTTCTTGCGGGCGAGCACGGCGGCGCTGAGGAACGAGTGCAGTTCAGGGGTGAGCGTGTTGTTGCCGACCAGGTCGGAGAGGAAGACCTTGCCGAGCCGCGCCCGGCGGATGGAGAGCGCGGGGCGGCGCGTGACGTCCATGACGGCGGACAGACGCGAGCCGTCCGGGAGCCGCAGGTCGAGCTGTGGGTTCGCCGAGTCGAAGGGGCGCGACGACAGGCCCGAGTACGCGCCGAGCACCTGGATGAGCTCGATGAGCTCCTCGTCGGACTCGGCGACGGGGTCGGCGCGCAGTTCCCGGCCGTCCGAGTACCCGACGAACACCTGGTCGCAGCCGTTGATGTCGATGTTCTCGACCTCGGGGTCGTCGAGCAGCGGCTGCAGCCGTCCGACGCCGAACAGCGCGGCGTGCACGGCCGCCGCGTACGCCTCCTCGGCCTCCGCGTTGGGCGGCGTGCGGCCGAGGTTGATCTCGGCGCGCGCGTAGTCCTCCAGGATCTGCGCGATGACGGCGCGGGCGAACTGCCGCTCGTCCTCGGGGGACATCGCGGGCACGCCCGACACCTGGTCGAGGCGGCGCTGCTCGGATATGCGGTCGCCCGCGTCCTGCCGGAACCGCTTGACGAGCTGGTGGTCCATGGCGCTCATCGAAGAACCCCGCTCATCGGAGAACCCCGTACCGGTGCGGCACGTCGGCGGTGATCTGCCGGGCCGAACGGATCAGCAACGACTTGTCGAGACGGCCACGGCGGCGGCCAGCCAGCTGCTCGGCGCCCGCGGGGTCGTGCGCGAGGGTGCCGACGACGCGGGCGGCGATCTGCGAGGCCACGAGCATGTCGTTGACCTGGCTGACGATACGGGCGCTCTGTCCCGGTTCGGCGACCAGCAGCACGCCGATCGGCGGGAACCCGAGCGCGGCCGCGCCGCGCTGCGAACCGTGCAGCTTGGCGGAGAGCGCCGCGGCGCGGTCCCGCACCCTGGCGAGCTGCTCGGGCTCCGTCCGGGACACCAGCAGGACGAGCGCGGCATGCGAGAACAGTTCCAGCGAGGGCGAATCGGCGCCGATCCGGCCGCAGTCGGCGAGCACGTCGGCCGCGCCGTTCGGCGACTCGGCGAGCGTCGCGAACGCCCGGCCCAGCGTCGGCCACAGCCCGACCAGCCCGGCCGCCTGCTCGGAACCGCCGAGCCCGACGACCACATCGAGGCCCCCGGCGAGCGGCTGCGCGTGGTCCCACAGCTGTTCGGCGGCCAGCCCGCGGCGGGCCGTCGCGGCCAGCGACAGCATGCCGGTGTTCGGGTCGAGCACACCGCCGTGCGCGGCCTGGCTGCGGTAGACAAGGTCACCGCCGGACGGGTCCGCCTCGACGAGCAGCGCACGGCGCGGCCAGACGGCGGCGAGGGCGACAGCCGTCGTCGTCACACCGGGCGACCCCTTGTCCGCCGCGATCGCGATAAGTGCCATGGCGGGCCTCAGCCCTTGCTGGCGGGAACGAGCACCAGCGAGACCTCACCGGCGGACGCGGCCAGCGTCAGCGGGCCGGCGTCGCTCTGGTCGACGACGATCGAGTACGCGGTGCCGCTACTGCCGAGCGCGTCGCCTCCGCTCGTCGGTGCGGACTTGACCTTGGCGTTGTTGCTGAGCAGCGTGTTCCCGCCGCCGGAGTTGCCGGAGTTGCCGGCAGTGGACTTCGCCGCGTCGTTGCCCACGCGGTAGACGGCGACCGTGTCGCCGACCTTCAGTCCCTCGGGGAACTGCCCGCCCTTGAGGGAGAGTCCGATGATCGCTTTGCCCGCCTTGAGCTGATTGTCCTCACTGCTGAGCATCGCCCCGACAAGAACGGACCCCTTGACGAGGTCGGTAGCGGCCCAGTACTTGGCCAGCAAGCCCTTATCGCTCCACGGTACGTACTTAATATCCGAACCAGCGGCGACCATTACTTCGCGGATCGCCGAAGCCGGAATGACCTCTCCCGCCGGCACGGCTTCCGTGATCTCGATCGCCGAAATCCGGTCCCCGGCACGCATGACCAGCACCGTCGCACCCAGCGCCCCAACGAGGATGAGCAGTACGGCGAGCGCGGCCAGCGCGGGCTTCCGTTCCCGCGGCGCGACCGGCAGCCGCTCACCCGTCGGCCCACCCATCATCGGCCCGGGCACAGACGGCCTACCACCACTGCCACCTGCAGCGGAACGTTCCCTGATCTTCACGTCAATGCCCCCGTCGAGCTGGCGTGCTTGGACTCCTGGCTGCGTGGGGAGAGGTCGTCGCGCTCCGGATGGCGACAGCCCGCAGGCCGGTGTCAAGTCACCGCACGCTATCAGCGCCGCATAAACACCCTCAAGGCGCATCGTGTGACGGGAGACTCACGGAAGCGCAACGGAACCGTCCGTGATCATTCAATGGTGGACGACTTCCGCCCAGGAATGTGACCCCGCCGTGCGGACCCGGTCACAGAACGGGCAGGGTCCCTATAACCGCTCGGACATCACCGGTAGCGTCGAGCCTCAACGCTCTGTCCGCGCATCACACGGGGGACCCCATCGTGACCCGCAGCACGCCGCCCATCGCCGCCGCTCTCGCCACGGCCACGGCCCTGGCCCTGGCCCTGACCGCCTGCGGCAGCGACGCCAAACCCTCCGACAAAATCTCCGGCGTCCCGACCACCGCCCCAACAACGGCCCCAACCACCCCGAGCGCCTCCGCGCCGGAGCCGGGCGCACCGACCTTCAAGCTGCCGGCCGACGTCAAGGTCAAGATCGACGGCTTCGAGAGCACGGACGCCACGAAGAAGGCGGTGCTGCGGGACACCTCGTACGCGATCACCGCGATCCTTGAGGCGGAGGCGATGGCCAGCGACAAGGAGACCCCGAACTTCAAGCGGTACTTCACGGGGCTCCATGGCGCGGAGTTCGCTGACACGATCATCAAGTACGGCAAGGACGGAAACGTCATCACCGGCTCGTACCGCTACTACAAGCCGACGGCGAACGTCACCAACGCCAGCTCCGCCACAGCCACTTACTGCGAGGACCAGCGCAACGGGTACGACAAGGACCGGAAGACGGGCAAGGTCAAGAAGAACGCGCCGTCCCCGCAGGACTACTCCCTCTGGTCGTTGGTCCTCGCCAAGGGCACCACGGGCGACTGGCAGGTGTTCAGCTACGACGTGAAGGAAGGCGCGAAGGAATGCCAAAGCTCTTGATCCGTCGCCTCGGTCGGGGTGCGCTGGCGTCAGCGGTCGCAGTCGCCGCCCTGAGCGCCGCCACGGGTCCGGCCTACGCCGGGCGCACGATTCATCCGAAGCCTCCGCAGAGCTCGACCACTGTGCTGAACAAGGACGGTGAAATCGCGTCCCGGGTCGAGACCACCACCAGCCCGGAGGAAACCGGCTCCAAGCCGATCACTTCCTCGGACGCCACCTGGACGCCTCCCCCTTGCTGGTACGAGCCGTTCACGCCCGAGGAATTCGATGCGCTGCTGTTGGCCAAGTACTACAAGGCCGGAGCCGACCATTCGGGAACAGTCTATGACTACTACTACCAAATACGGTCGAAAATGGAGGCCATCCACTACCACAAGGGCGACAAGGGTTCGTGGTTGGTCCTCGTGCGGAACGAGAACCTCCCGCCCGGTTCGGCAGCTCCGTGCAGTTCGACGACTTCCTGGCAGTGGACGGGCCCCGGCACGCCTCCCCCGCCCGGACCTGTCATCACCGCCAAGATGCTCTCCGACGTCGCCTACGGCGCGACCAAATTGTCCTCCCGCCAGGTGACGCTGAGTCCGGCCGCAGGGAATCAGAAGGTCAACCTCGCCACGTACGTGAAGTTCGACCACCCTATTAATCCCGTATGGGCCACCGCCCAGTTGAAGGCGCTGAACCTCGCCGCCACCGTGGTCGCCGTCCCCTCAGCGCTGCACATCGACGCGGGCACGTCCAACGCCGACCCGCAGTCGTGCAACTACAGCTTCACTCCGTCCGGCGCCACGTACCAGGTCGACAGCTCGAGTGCGGCCTGCAACATCACGTACCGCAAGGCAACCACCGGCGGCGCTCCATACACCTTCAAGGCCCAGATCACCTGGAACGTCACCTGGACCCCGACCGCCACGCCTCAGCCCGGTGTGGGCGAGCGCATGAACGACGGCTACTCGACGTCCGAACAGGCCGTCGCCGTCCAGGAGATCGAGGCCGTCGTCAAGCCGACCTCGTAGTCCAGCCGGTCATGGCCGACGCCTCTCGTCGTCGGCCATGACCCGCGAAGGACGGCTTGACCGCCGAACTGCCGAGCACCAACAACAACCTCCTGTCCACGCGTCTTTCGGGGGATCCGATCGTTACCCGCACCACACTGCCCATGACCACCGCCCTCACCCTGGCCACGGCTCTGGTTCTGACTCTGACCGCCTGCGGCGGCGACACCAAGGCCTCCGACAAGGCCACGGCCGCCCCCAGTACCGCCGCCCGGACCACGGCATCGGCGAGCGTCTCGCCGACCCCCTCCGCGGTCCAACGCCCAGTGATCACGCTTCCGAGCGACGTCAAGGACGTCTTCGAAGGAGCCAGGACCGGCGATCCCAAGAAGGACGCGGTCCTGGCCGACAACGCGGAGGCGATCAGGGGGGTGGACGCGGCGATCGTGGCCGGCAAGCCCAGTGCTCCGGCTGTCGGTTTCTACTACGAGGGCGAAGCCGCCGCCGCCGAGAGTGAGTGGATCAAGCGTTTCGCGGACCACGGCCTCAGCATCACGGGGACCGTCCGGTACTACGACCGCAAGGTCACCTTCCGGTCGGACGGCAATGCGTCGCTGGTGTATTGCGGCGACGAGAGCAAGGGCTTCAACAAGGACCGGGCGACCGGAAAGGCCGACGTGACACCGGTCACGAAGAACTCGTACGTCGTCTACAACACCCTGCTCAAGAAGAACAAGCAGGGCATCTGGCAAACCATCAAGGTCCTGTCCCAGAGAGGGGCGGCCCAGTGCCAGCCGTAGGCGGGCCGCGCGCCCGGCACACATGACGCCCGCGCCTAACCGATCGGCACCGCCCGGATATGCGTCGGCGCACAGCCCGCGTACGTGGTCAGTGCCTGGGCGACGTGGCGGATCACGTCGGTCGGGGTGTGGCGGAGTTGGGCCGGGGTGAAGGCCAGGGGGTGGAGGCCGTGGGATGCCAGGTGGTTGCGGCGGTTCATGGTGCGGTGCCAGTCCGCCGGGCTGAGGTGGTACTCGCGGGAGTCGATCTCCAGGACCACGCCGGTGTCCGGCCAGTAGCCGTCGGGGGTGGCGAGGAACGTGCCGTCGGCGAGGAGCAGGGTGGCGTTCCAGAGCGGTTCCGGCAGGCCGCCGGTGCGCAGCACTTCGCGGGCCTGGGCCTCGGAGACGGAGCGGACTCCGGCGAGCAGCTCCTGTATGACGGCGCGGATCGGGGCGATGCCGCGGGCCGAGGTGCCGAGGATCTCCTCGGTGAGCGCTTCGACGGAGCAGCGGCCGCGCTGGACGGCCTCGGCGCAGGCCGCCCGGACCTGCTGGAGGTCGGCTCCGAGCCGGGTGGTGTCCACCAGCGCCCGCGGCAGCGGCGCGGTGGGGAAGCCGGCGACGTTGCGGGGTCTCGGTACGTGGCGGGAGCGCAGGACGGTGACGAAGTCCCGGCTGCCGGGGTACCGATTGCAGGGGACGAGCACATGCGTTCCCGGCAGGGGCGGTACGTAGCGCAGCCCGAAGAGCCGTAACGCCTCGGGCCCGGTGAGCATCGCGCCGTCGCCCGCGTACAGGAGCGCCGCTCTGGTCCGTTGTCGTGCGGTCGGGGGGCCGTTGTGGAAGAGATAGGTGCGCGGAAGCAGCCGCTGCCAGGGGCCGCCGGGGCGGCAGCGGTGGGCGAGGGCTCCGCTTCCCACACCGAGGGCTCGCAGTTGGCGGACGGTCGCGACGCCGTCCTGGCGGAGGTGGGCGAGGGCGTGGCCATCGCGGGGAGAGCTGCGAGCGGTGCGGGCGGTACGGGGACGGGTACGCGGAGAGACTCGGTTCGTGGTCATGTACCGATGATGACTCGTCCCTTTCCTCCCCCGATTCCGCCTGTGGATAACTTTCTGCGAACCGGCCGTCCGACCTCCGTACCAGCGGCGCAGCGCCCTCGCATCCCCGGCGCGGCTGTTCCTGGGACTCGTGGGGCGGATATCGTCCGTATGACCTAGTCGGACCCCCCGGAGGACGATCGTGCGACTGACACTGACCGTGGTGGATCCGCTCGGCGGCAACCGGGCGGATGTCGTGCTGGACGCCGACGCGGCGTCGACCGTGGCCGACATCGCGCGGGAGCTGGACCGACAGGTCGGCGGGGACGGCGCGGCGATCATCTCGATCAGCGGCGGAACGGCCCGGCAGCCGGGATCGCCCGCGTTGTACATCGACGGGTACGCCGTGGATCCGGCGCGGACCGTGGCGGAGTCCCCGCTGCGCGAGGGCGCGGTCGTGAGCCTCTACGACCCGGCGGGCTGTCTGCCGGGCGAGCCGGCCGGCGTGGTCGAACTGCGGGTGGCGGGCGGGCCGGACGCGGGGGCGGTGCACCGGCTGGGCATCGGCCGGGTGGAGATCGGGCGCGGCACATCGGTCCGGATCCGGATCGAGGACTCGGAACTGGCGGAGCGCGCGGCCGTGCTCTCCGTCGGGATGGGCGGCACGTGCCAGGTCACGATCGACGGCGCCACCCGCGACTGGCCGCTCGGCGAGCAGATCGCGCTCGGCAACTCGCTGCTGGAACTGGGCCCCTACATCCCGCCGAACGCCGCCCTGCACCCGGGCGACGACGGCAGCACCCTCGACTACAACCGGCCGCCGCGCATGCTGCCGCCCGAGCGCACCACGCTCTTCCGGCTGCCGTCGCCCCCCGGGGACATCAACGCCCGGCCGCTGCCGTGGCTGATGGCGCTGATGCCGCTGGTCATGTCCGTGACGATGGCGTTCATGATGCACCGGATGATGTACCTGCTCATGGCGGTCGTCAGTCCGATGGTGATGATCGGCAACTACTTCATGGACAAGAAGAACGGCCGCAAGTCGCACACGAAGACCGTCACGGAGTACCGCGCCCACAAGGAGCGCATCGAGACGGACGCGCAGGAAGCCCTCCAGGCCGAGCGGCAGGACCGGGCCGCCGCGTCCCCCGACCCGGCCACGGTGCTCAACACCGCGACCGGGCCGCGCACCCGGCTCTGGGAACGCCGCCGCAGCGACACCGACCACCTGTTGCTGCGCGTCGGCACCGCGAAGCTCCCGTCGGAGGTCGTGCTGGACGACCCCGAACAGGACGAACACCGCAGGCAGGTCGCCTGGGAGATCGATGACGCACCGGTCGCGGTGGAGCTGCGCCGGCTCGGCGTGGTCGGTTTCGCCGCGCCCGGCGACAGCGTGCGGGCGATGGGCCGGTGGGCGGTGGCACAGGCCGCGGCCCTGCACAGCCCGATGGACGTGCAGTTCTATGTACTGACCGACGCGTCGGGACAGGAGAGCTGGGACTGGGTGCGCTGGCTGCCGCATTCGCGGCCGACCGACGGGCAGGACGCGAGCGCGCTGCTCGGCACGGACGCCGAAACGGTGGCGGCCCGGATCGCCGAGCTGACGTCGATACTCGACGGCCGCCAGAAGGCCAAGCAGAAGGCGGGCAGCGCCTCCAACCATGCCGCGTTCTTCAAGGACCCGGACATCGTGGTGGTCTTCGACGGCTCGCGGCGCCTGCGGTCGCTGCCGGGCGTCGTGGCGCTGCTGCGGGAGGGTCCGGCAGTCGGCATGTACGCGCTGTGCCTGGACTCGGAGGAGCGCTTCCTGCCGGGCGAATGCCAGGCGGTGGTGATCGCGGAGTTCGAGACGCCCGCCCAGAACCCGTCCCCCAACCAGGCCCCGAACCAGAACCGGATCCCGGCCCAGGGACAGGCGCCCGTCGGGCAACCGGCGGCCCAGCAGGGCGGCTTCCCGTCGCTCAACGCCTGGTACGAAGGCAGCCAGGCGTCCACGGCCACCGCCGTGGAGCCGGCCGCCGGCTCGTTCCGGCTGCGCGTGGACCAGAGCGGAGCCGCCCGGCTCCGCAAGGTCCGCCCCGACCTGGTGTCGCCCGCCTGGTGCGCGCGGCTCGCCCGCTGCCTCTCCCCCATCCGCGACATCAGCGGTGACGCGGAGGACTCGGCGATCCCCGGCTCCAGCCGCCTGCTGGACGTACTGGAGCTGGAGCCGCCGACCGGTGACGCGATCGCCGCGCGCTGGCGGCTCAGCCCCATCTCGACCCAGGCGGTGGTCGGGGAGTCCTACGACGGGCCGTTCGCGATCGACATCCGCAAGGACGGGCCGCACGGACTCATCGCCGGCACCACCGGTTCCGGCAAGTCGGAGCTGCTGCAGACCATCGTCGCGTCGCTCGCCGTCGCGAACACCCCGGAAGCGATGACGTTCGTCCTCATCGACTACAAGGGCGGCTCGGCGTTCAAGGACTGTGTGCAACTCCCGCACACCGTCGGCATGGTGACCGACCTCGACGCGCACCTCGTGGAGCGCGCCCTGGAGTCGCTCGGCGCCGAACTCAAGCGCCGCGAGCACATCCTGGCCGCGGCCGGGGCCAAGGACATCGAGGACTACACGGACCTGATGAAGCGGCAGCCCGGCCTCAAGCCGATGCCGCGGCTCCTCATCGTCATCGACGAGTTCGCCTCGATGGTCCGTGAGCTGCCCGACTTCGTCACCGGTCTGGTCAACATCGCCCAGCGAGGCCGTTCGCTCGGCATTCACCTCATCCTCGCCACCCAGCGCCCCTCCGGCGTCGTCTCCCCCGAGATCCGCGCCAACACCAACCTCCGCATCGCGCTGCGCGTCACCGACGCCAGCGAATCGTCCGACGTCATCGACGCCCCCGACGCCGGCACCATCTCCAAGTCCACACCTGGCCGGGCCTACGTCCGGCTCGGCGCGACCTCGCTCGTGCCGTTCCAGTCCGGACGCGTCGGCGGCCGGCGCCCCGGCGCCGTGGATCCGACGGTCGCGTCCCCCTGGGTGGGCCTGGTCGAGTGGTCGCAGCTCGGCCGACCCGTACCGCGGCGCCCCGCCGGCGCCAAGGGCGAGGAGGACGAGATCACCGACCTGAAGGTGCTGGTCGAGGCGGTCTGCGAAGCCAACGAACGGCTCGGCATCCCGCCCCAGCACAGCCCGTGGCTGCCCGCGCTCCCCGACACCCTCCTCCTCGACGACCTGCCGGTACCCGTCACGACGGGCGCGCTTCCGCCCGCGCCGTACGGCATCGAGGACCTCCCGGCGCTGCAGGCCAGGCGCCCGGTCGCCGTGGACTTCAGCACCTTCGGCCATCTGCTGGTCGCCGGTGCCCCGCGCTCCGGACGCTCCCAGCTGCTGCGCACCATCGCCGGCTCGCTGGCCCGTACGCACAGCGTCCGGGACGTGCACATCTACGGCATCGACTGCGGGAACGGCGCGCTCAACGCGCTGTCCCGGCTGCCGCACTGCGGCGCGGTCGTCGGCCGTGCGCAGACCGAGCGCGCGATCCGGCTGATCGGCCGCCTCAAGGCCGAGATGACCCGCCGCCAGGAGGTGCTGGCCGCCGACGGCTACGCGGACATCGGCGAGCAGCGCGGCGGCGTCCCCGAGGAGGACCAGCTCGCGCACATCGTCGTCCTGCTCGACCGCTGGGAGGGCTGGCTGCCCTCGCTCGGTGAACTCGACCACGGGGCGCTGACCGACGACCTGTTCACGATGCTCCGCGAGGGCGCGAGCGTCGGCATCCACGTGATCATCACCGGCGACCGGACGCTGATGGCGGGCCGGATCGCCACCCTCACCGAGGACAAGATGGCGTTCCGGCTCTCGGACCGCTCCGACTTCTCCCTCATCAGCGTCAACCCCCGCAAGGTCCCGGACGAGATAGCCCCCGGCCGCGCCTACCGCGCCGAGTCCGGCATCGAGACGCAGGTCGCGCTGCTCGACCCGGACGCGTCGGGGCAGGGCCAGGCTGCCGCGATCACCGCCATCGGGGCGGCTGTCCTGGAGCGGGACGCCGATGTGCCGCGCTCGCGGCGGCCGTTCAAGGTCGACGTGCTCCCGTCGCGGCTGTCGTTCGCCGACGCGTGGGAGATGCGCGACACCGATGCCGCCCGCTCCCCCCTGTGGGGACTGGTCGGCGTCGGCGGCGACGAGATCATGGGCTACGGCCCCGACCTGTCCGACGGCCTGCCGGCGTTCGTCATCGGCGGCCCCGGCAAGTCCGGCCGCAGCACCGTCCTGTTGTCGCTCGCCCGCAGCTACCTCAAGCAGGGCGCCCGCATCATCGTCGTCGCACCGCGGCCGTCGCCGCTGCGCGACCTCGCGGGCACCGAAGGAGTGCTGGGCGTCTTCACCGAGAGCGATCTGTCCGCCGAGGATCTGACCAAGGCGCTGGAAGCGGCGGGCGAGAGCCCGGCAGTCGTCCTCCTCGACGATGCCGAGCTGCTGCGCGACATCGACGCCAAGGACGTCCTGCGCGACATCATCGCGCGCGGCACGGACCTGCGCCGGGCGCTCGTGCTGGCCGGCAGCGAGGAGGACATCTGCTCCGGCTTCTCCGGTTGGCAGGTCGACGCGAAGAAGGCCCGCCGCGGCGCGCTGCTGTCACCGCAGCAGACGATGAGCGGCGAGCTGATCGGCGTCCGCCTCGCCCGCAGCAGCGCCGGCGGCCAGGTCACCCCCGGCCGCGCCCTCCTGCACCTGGGCGACGGCGAACCGCGCACGGTGACGGTGCCGCTCGCCTGACGGCCTCGAGGCCAGGCCGTCCCACCACAGGCGAATCACGCCTGTGGTGGGACGAGCCCATGCGCCCAGGGACAAGCCCGTCAGACGGCGGGAAGCGCGTAGAGCAGGTCCCCGTGGACCACCAGCAGGCGCTTGCCCGCGGCGGTGAGGGTCCAGACGCCGGCGCCACCCTTGTCCTCGGAGAGGCCGTCGTTGGCGCTGTTCCGGTAGATCCAGCGCGGGGCACCGCTCTTGGCGTCGAAGGCGAAGATTCCTCCCTCCTGAAAGTACGACACCCCGTAGACGGAGTCCCCGGCCCGTACGAACTGCAACGGCCCGGTCCCGTCGGTGAGTTCGCGCTGCCAAAGCACGTTCCCGCTCTTCGCGTCGACCGCCCAGACGCCCTTGAGCACCACGGCGCCATACACCACACCGTCGGCGGAGGAGAGCGGGGAGCTGAAGCCGTTCTTGTGCTGTGCGGGTACCGACCAGCGCTCGGCGCCGCTCTTCAGGTCGTAGCCGCGCATGGACTTGCCGCCGATGACGACCTTGTCACCGTGCAGGACCGGCCGATAGGCGGCGTCCTCGCCCACCTTCTTCGTCCACACCTGGTTGCCGTGCGCCACCTCGCGAACCGTCACGTTGTAGTTGTTGTCGGCGTAGACGAGATAGCTGCCGTCGGTCGTCGCCGAGACGTCCCAGTCACCGGCGCCCGGGTCACGTTCCTGCTGCCACAGCATCTTGCGGGTGCCGATGTCGACGGCGGCCACCACCGTCCGGGTCTTGCTGGTCTCGGTGGCGTTGGGATCCTGGATGGTGGCGATGAGATACACGTGCTTGTCGTCGGCGGCGATCGGCTTCGGGTCGGTGAGCCGTCCGCCCAGGTTGCTGCGCCAGACCTCCTTGCCGGTCACCGGGCTGATGCCGACGAAGTCACCGTTTGCCTCAGGGCTTCTGAAGAACAGCAGATCGTGGCCGATCACCAGTTCACGCGAAAGGTCCGCGACCTCCGGGGTGGACCACTTCAGCTCACCAGTGCTGATGTCGTGCGCGATCAGCGGGTTGCCACAGATGATCATCAGATTGCCGTACGCCATGGCCGGGACGCCGTATTGCAGGCTCAGCGATAGGGCCTGCTTGCGCCACAGCGCCTTCGGGCTCATGCCGTTCGCCGGGGTGGTGAACACCGGATCCGGCGTGGGCCCCTTGCTGTTCGTCACCAGGCCGGTCGGATCGACCACCGGGTCCTTACCGCCCTTCCCGCTGTACGCCCACACGGCCCCGCCGCCCGCGGCCGCGACCGCGATGCCGGCGCCGAGCGCGAGGAACCCACGCCGGGAGCGCGCGCCGGAAGCGGCGGCGGGTTCCAGCGCTGTCCGGTCGAGGGTGGTCGGGGTCCGGGGCGTGGGCGCCTCGCCGGGCATCGGGGGCTGCGGCACGGTGGCCGCGCCCGTCCCGTGGGCGGGGGTGTCCAGGTCGAGGATCCGCGAGGCGTGCTGGGCGATGGTCGAGGAGACCGGGCCCGGCAGCCAGTTGTGCAGTACGGAGGCGGCCCCTTCCGGAGCCAGCGCCTCGCTGATCTGCTGCGGCGTCGGCCGCTGCGCCGGGTCCTTCTGCAGACAGGCCAGCACCAACGGCCGCAGCGAAGCGGGCACTTCGGTCAGATTGGGGGTGCCGTGCACCACCTGGTAGAGCAGCGACGCCGCCGTCCCGATCCCGAACGGCTGCTGGCCGGTGGCCGCGTACGCCAGCACCACGCCCAGCGAGAAGACATCGCCCGCCGGCCCGGCCACCTCGCCGACCGCCTGCTCGGGCGGTATGAACCCGGGCGAGCCGACGACCACGCCCGTGCTGGTCATCCGGTCGCCGTCGACGGCCCGCGCGATACCGAAGTCGATCACCCGTGGCCCGTCCGCGGCCAGCAGCACGTTGGACGGCTTCAGATCCCGGTGCACGAGTCCCGCGCCGTGGATCACCACGAGCGCCTCGGCCAGCCCGGCACCCAGCGCGCGCACGGACGCCTCGGGCAGCGGGCCGTGCTGCTCGATCACCTCGTCGAGCGGCGGGCCGAGTACGTACGCGGTCGCCAGCCACGGCAGCCGGCCCTCGGTGTCGGCGTCGACGACAGGCGCCGTATAGGCCCCGGAGACCGCCCGCGCGATCTCGACCTCGTGCCGGAACCGCGCCCGGAACTGCGCGTCCTCGGCCAGTTCGGGACGGACCACCTTCACGGCGACGGTCCGGCCGCCCGGCGACCGGGCGAGATAGACCCGCCCCATGCCACCGGCGCCGAGCCGTCCCAACAGGCGGTAGGCCCCTAGGCTCTGCGGGTCTTCCGGCTCCAATGGCTGCATCAACAGCCACCCCCGTCTCCTGTGTGCGCATACGTATGGTCGGGTCGCCCCGACGGGGCAGCCTATTGCGCCGGGTTTCGCACCCCGGATGCGGTCCCTTCACCTGTAGGCCCGTCACCTTTGGGCCCGTGCGTAGGGTGGGGAACCATCAGCCGCACCAGTGACGTCCCAGCCGTGTGACGTCGCCCAACGGCGCATGACGAACGGGACACCGTATCCACGCAAGATCTCCATCATTTGGAAGATCAGCCGGAGCGGCCCGGACGGAACAATCGATGAGGACCTCCCGTCCGGCACGTTCTTCAGGACCACGGATGTGACCGTCCGAGAGGTCCGGACCGACCAACGCTCAACGAATGCAACGGGATGAACCATGGGTGATCTGCAGATCAACGGAACCGTGATGGGGGACCTGCGCAGAACGTTCTCCACCATCGCGCAGCGCATGGAGAACGTCAGCCGGACCATGGGCAACGCCAACGGTGAGGGTGTCGGGGCGCCCAAGCTCATCGACGACGTGCACGACTTCGCGGACGAGTGGAAGTACGGCGTCAAGCAGATCGGCGAGCACGCCGACACCGCGGTCCAGATGATCGACCAGATCGGCAAGACCTTCGACGACGCCGATCTCCAGCTCGCCAACTCCCTCAAGCCGGAAGGCACGTGCTCGTGACCCGCAGTTTCCCCCACCTCGGGTTCGATCCGACGCCCGGCGACGTCGAGCAGACCCGGGCGCTGTCCCGGCAACTGGGCGATCTGACGACCGAGTTGACGACGACCGTCAGCGAGTTGCAGCAGATCGAGTGCGGTTACTGGAAGGGCGAGGCGGCCAAGGCCTTCAGCCAGCACATATCCCATGACGTCACCCCGTTGATCAAGAAGGCGCACGACTCCTTCGGCCGCGCCGCCACCGCGATCGGCGGCTGGGCCGAGCAACTGCACGGCTTCCAGGACGAGGCCGCCGCGCTGGAGCGCGAGGCCGCGACCAAGCAGGACACCCTCGACGACGCCAAGCGGGCGCTGGGCTCCAACCCCACCGGGCTCCCGAGCGGCACCGAGACCCCGCACCCCCAGCCCGGCGCCTCCCCCAGCCCCACGGCCGCCGACGAGAACAAGAAGAAGCACAGGGACGTCACCGACGCCGACACCGCCCTGCAGGGCGTCCGGCACCGGGCCGAGGAGCTTCACAACCGCTTCACCCGGGCCGCGCAGTCCGTCAGTCACGACCTCGACAAGGCCGGCGACATGGCGCCCGACAAGCCGGGCCTCTTCCACCGCATGGTCAGCGGCGTCGAGGGCGCCTGGAACGACACGGTCAAGTGGGTCCAGGACCACGCCGACATGATCAAGCTGATCGGTGACCTGCTCGGCGACCTCAGCGGCATCCTCGGCATGCTCGCCATCATCACGGCCCCGTTCGAGCCGCTCGGCGCGATCTTCGCGGGCGCGGCGGTGGCCACCAGCGCCCTCGCCCTGGTGGCGCACCTCGTCGCCAAGGCGGCCGGCGCGGACGTCAGCTGGATGTCCATCGGGCTGGACGCGCTCGGCGCGGTCCCCGGCCTCGGGGCGTTCTCCAAGGGCGTCAAGGTCGCCGACGGCGCCGTGGCGGCCGGCCGCGCGGCCGAACTCGGCGAAGGCTTCCGCGGGGTGACGACCATCGGCCGCAACATCGTCGGTGTCGGCGACCGGGTGGCCGGCGCCGTCAGCTTCACCGTCAAGGGCAAGACGATCGGCCTGTGGGGCCTCAAGAGCGGCGGACTGATCAAGGCCGAGGGCATGATGGGCCGGCTCGGCCTGGTCGCCGAGCAGAACTACGCCAAGGGCCAGTGGCTCGGCACCCGCGGCCTGGATCTCATCAGCAAGGGCAAGTGGGCGATCAACCCGATGTCCGGCCTCGGCCGCGGTATCGACGCCGGGATCAAGATCGCACCGAAGCTATGGTCGGTCCCGCAGCACATCGGTGAGGCGCTGCACCCGGGCGACCGGTTCAACCAGGCGGCCACCGCCCACTGAGGCACCGCCCACCGGGCCGGCGCCCACGGAACCACCGCACCCTGATCCACCGCTCGCCGATCCACCCCACCCTGGTCGGCGGGCACCGAGCACTGAGGACGGCGAGACGATGGACTGGTATCCGGACGCGGGCGAGGCCTCGCTGTTCCGCACCACACTGCGCTTCGCGACCGGGATGGCCCCGCCCGTCTCCGGCTCGCGGTGGTACCGGGACACCGGCCGCCACGACATCCAGCCGGACCTGGTGGCCGCCGGCTGGCCGCCGGGACCGGAGTGCACCGTACGGACGAAGAGCGAGCAGACGACGCGGCGCGCCGGCCGCGCCGCCTGGCTGGGCATCCCGCTGCTGCTCAACCTCATCTCCAACGCGGGCGGCGCGCCGGGCTCGCCCTTCGGCGACGTCGCCCTGCGCGGCGACCCGCAGGACCCCGAGAACGAGGTCGAGGACTTCCCCGTCATGTGGGCGGCGCCCGGCACCGTGGCCCGTACGCTGCCGTGGCAGCTCGACCCGTCCCGGCAGGCCAAGGGCTACCGCACCGACGCGGTGGTGACCGACCGCCGGCTGGTCGTCCTCGGCATCACGTCCGTCACGGCTCCGGCGGACGTGCTCTGGGAGGCGCCGCGCGAAAGCATCGCGCGGGCGGAACGCCGGGAGTACGCCGAGACCAAGGCCGACCTGCTGATCACCTTCGCGGACGGATCCTGGGTCCGGATGTCCGCCGGCTCGGCCGACAACGCCGCCAAGGTCGTCCAGCACCTGAACGGCACGGTCCGCACCCTGACCGACGACCAGCTGACCGGCGGCCAGCGCGAGCGCGTCGCCCGTTTCCTGGCCGAACTCCCGCCGAACGCCGAGGCCCCGGCCTTCACCGTGCTCCCGAGCGGCATCGTCCGGGTCGAGGCACGCGTCCCGGCGAAGCTCGGCAAGCGCCTGTTCGAAACCCACACGATCCTGATGGACCACGCGGGCGCGCCCGCGGCACCCCGACCCGGCGACCTGTGAGCGACACGACTCCATGACCATTTCCGATCTCACCCCCTCCATCCCGGCCACCCTCGGCGGACCGGACATACCTCCCATGTGGTTCGTCGTCCCCGACGGCTTCCACCCCCTCCCGATCGCCGCCACCCCGGAGGAACGCGCCGCGGGCGCGGCCGACTTCGTACGGGAGCTGTTCCCCAACGGCGACGACGACCTGTGGACGCCGGCCGCGCTCTTCTACGCGGGACTCGCCGAGCTGATGACCGAAGGCGGCCTGGCCTTCTCGGCGATGGGCCTGTTCGGCATCGACGACGGCGGCATCGCGCACTGCTCGTTCACCGTCTCCGCCGTCGAGTCCGACCATCCGTCGGTCGAGGTCGCCGCGCTGGGACTGCGCGAGATCATGACCCGCGACCCGCTCAACGACGCGCGCTGGCTGGACCTGCCGTGCGGTCCCGCCGTCTCCGCCGTCTCCATGCGGGAGATCACCATCGGCGGCGAGATGACCGCGACCGGCGAGGACGCCTCGCTGCTCACCGGCCAGATCCAGGTCTATGTGCCGTTCCCCACCGGTCCGTTCACCGCGGTCTTCACGCTCGACACGGCAGCTGTGGACTACTGGGGCGAGATCAGCGACATGACGGTCGCGATCCTGCGCACCGTGAGCTTCACACCGCCGGAGGAGCAGGCAGCCGAGGGCGCATAACGCCCACCACCTGCTGTCAGCTCGTTTCGGTGCGCTGTCGCGGTATCGCGGACTCCTCGAGGAAGCGCTCCACCGTCTCGTACCAGGCGGTGGGCTGTTCCCAGTGGACGAGGTGGCCGGCGTCCGGGATCTCGGCGTAGCTGCCGCGGGGCAGGACGCGGACCATCTCCTGGGCCTCGGCACGCCCCAGTTCGCCCTCCAGACCGCGGACGACGAGGGCGGGGCAGCGGACCTGGGTGAGCTCCTCCCAGTGGGCGTCCAGGATCCAGGGGGCCCGGGAGCGGAGCATGTGGCGGCGGGCGAAGACGGGCCGCCAGCCGTCACCACGCTCCTCCATGATCTCGGTGTAGAAATCGCCCCTGGTGGGGCGCGGAGGATCGGCCCAGGGGTCGTCCTCACCGAACCACCTGCGGACGTCGGCGAGGCTGGCGAAGGGCAGTGGCCAGGAGGCGAACCAGGACTCCCACTCGCGCTGGCTGGCCTCCCCGAGGGCGGTGGCGCGCATGTCGCAGACGACGACGGCCCGCACCAGGTCCGGGCGGCGGGCGGCCAGCTGCCAGGCGGTGAGACCGCCCATGGAGTGCCCGACGAGGGTGACGGGAGCGAGGCCGAGCTGCTCCACGGCCGCCTCGGCGTCGGCGAGGTACGCCTCCCGGCTGTACGGGCCCTCGGGCTTGTCGCTGCGCCCGTGGCCGCGCTGGTCCAGGGCGATGGCGCGGTAGCGGGGGGCGAGCCGGCGGGCGGTGCCGGCCCAGTGCGAGGCCCGGCCCATGAGTCCGTGCAGCAGCAGGACCCCGGGTCGGTCGTCGGAGCCGTCCTCCTTGGACTCGGCGGCATAATCCCAGGCGGCGAGCCGGACGGAGCCCGCTCCGGTCACCTCGATACGTCGGATCATGTGCCGCACCCCCTGACGAACTGGTCGGGTCTTCCGGCGCCTACGTTATCGAACTTCTATTCGATAAGACGGGCCACGCGCACAACATCGCTCTTTCGAGTGACATCACTCAAGGATTGACCGCCGCAGCCGAGGGGAGATCTCCTGCGGGGCGCGACACGAAGGGGAAGCGGTCGCGCGGAGTACTCGGGAAGCTCGGGGTTCCGGGTCCTCCGAGGGGAGCACCACCAGGGGAGGGACAAGGGGAGGAGGGCCCCGGCGCCATCAGGCGCCGGGGCCCCCGCCCCCTCCCACCAGGACAAACCGCGGGTCCTACCGCTTGGCCACGAAGACGTGCGACGCGACCTCGGCACCCAGCTCGGCGGCCTCGCCGCCACTGCCCACGAGGACCCCGCCCGCGGAGGTCGTCACGCTCACCACCGCGCCCGGCTGCACACCGGCCCGCCGCAGCGTGTACATCAGCTGGGCATCGGTCTGGATCGGCTCGCCGATCCGCTTCACCACGACGCTGGCGCCGGCCGGGCCCGGCGACAGTTCCGCCAGGCTGACCATGCCCTCCTCCAGGAAGGGATCCGCCTCGGCCTTCTCGCCCAGTTCCTCGAGACCCGGGATCGGGTTCCCGTACGGCGACTCGGTCGGGTGCCGCAACAGCTCCAGCACCTTGCGCTCCACCGCCTCGCTCATGACGTGCTCCCAGCGGCAGGCCTCGGCGTGCACCTGCTCCCACTCTAGGCCGATCACGTCGACGAGCAGGCATTCGGCGATCCGGTGCTTGCGCATCACGCGCGTCGCCGTCCGCCGGCCTTCGTCGGTCAGTTCCAGGTGACGGTCACCGGCGACATGCACCAGGCCGTCACGTTCCATGCGCGCCACCGTTTGGCTGACCGTCGGGCCGCTCTGATCGAGCCGCTCGGCGATTCGGGCGCGCATGGGGACCACACCCTCCTCTTCCAGCTCCAGGATGGTGCGGAGATACATCTCCGTCGTGTCGATGAGTCCGGACATGCGCGCCCCTCAATAGCTAGTGCGTGGCCCTGCACCAATTCTGACGCATCCCACCGACAACCGGCCCCGGCGCGGGATTCTTGACAGCGACGGCAGCGTGGCCGCACGGTGATCCGCATGAGTGAGCCCCGCGACGATCTGGCCGGCGAATACTTCGATGCGGCCATCGCCCTTCTCCGGAGGGTACGGGACGAGGAGTCCGCAGGTATCACAGCGGCGGGCAAGGCCATCGCCGACGCCATCGCCAACGGCAACCGGATCTTCGCCTTCGGCGCCGGGCACTCCTCGCTCGCCGCCCAGGACGTCGTCTACCGCGCGGGCGGCCTCGCCCTGGTCAACCTGCTCGCGGTGCCCGGCGTCGTCGGTATCGACGTCATGCCCGCGACCCTGGGCAGCGCCCTGGAACGGGTCGACGGCCTCGCGGGCGCCGTGCTCGACACCAGTCCGGCCAAGCCCGGCGACGTCCTCGTCGTCATCTCGCTGTCCGGACGCAACGCCCTGCCGGTCGAAATGGCGCAGAACGCCCGCGCCCTCGGCCTGACGGTCATCGGCGTCACCTCCGTGGCCTACGCCAAGGAGACCAAGCCCCGGCACGCGTCCGGCACGTTCCTCAAGGACCACTGCGACATCGTGCTCGACTCGAAGATCGCCGTCGGCGACGCGGAGATCGTCCGTGACGACGTCCCGGCCCCCTTCGCCCCCGCCTCGACCGTGGTGACCAGCGCACTCATGCAGGCCGTCGTCGCCACCGCGGTCGCGGAGCTCGCCGCCCGCGGCATCACGCCGCCGCTGCTGCGCTCGGGGAACGTGGACGGCGGCCATGACTGGAATGGCCGCATCTTCGAGGAGTACGGCTCACGGATCTTCTTCCGCCACTGAGCGCGGATCTTCCTCCGCCACCGATCCGCCGCTGAGGCGGCAGGCCGCCGGACCGTTCGGCCGTCCGGGGCGGCGCCGCCCCGGCACAGCTCTCGGCCCAGCTCTCGGCCCGGCCCTCAGCCCAGTTGCTGCGCCAGGTCCAGCGCCGCGGCCACCCGCACCGCCACGTCCTCCGCGTACGCCGCGTCGGAACGGTCGAAGAGACGGCGCCCCGCGCCCCGCAGGAACGTGACGGCGCCCAGAGTGCGTCCGCGGCTCCGCAGGACCGTGGAGAGGCCGTGGACCGTCCCCTCGGGCCAACGGCGGGCCGCCGCCCACTCGTCGATCCTGGCCCGCGAGGCGGGCTCGGCCGCGGCGAGGGCGCCGAAGCTGGCGCGTACGGTGCCGATCCGCTCCACGGCCTGCAGCACGGGGTGCGCCGCCCCGTACGCCACCGGGATCGTGCCGACCGGGACGGGCAGACACGGCCCCGAGGACCCCTCCGGGGTAGAGGCGGCGCGCACCAGCCGGCCGTCGTCCCCGGCGAGGTCGACCAACGCGTGGTCGGCGAACCCGGCCAGCGCGAAGTCCAGATAGGTGGTCGCGGCCTCCACCGGGTCCTCGCACTCGGACGCCGTACGCCCGGCCCGGTGCAGCTGGTTGTGCCGGAAGCGCAGCAACGATCCTTCTTGCTCCGCGAGTTTGGCCTCCGTCACGTCCAGGAACAGCCACCCGACGCCCAGCGGCACCGGTTCCTCGCCGAGCGGCGACCCGAGGCGCACGAACCCGCTGCGCCAGCAGTGCCGTTTGGCGCTCTCGTCGCCGCGCAGGCTCAGCCACAGCTCGGACGGGACCGGCGGGCTGCCCTCCGCGAGCACGTGCTGCAGCGCCGTCTCCAGCTCCTCCAGGCCCTGCTCCAGCAGATCGCCGAGCGGCCGGCCGAGCAGGGTGTCCCGGCCGGTGCGCAGCAGGCGGGCGGCGTGCGCGTTCACGACGGCGGGCCGCAGGTCCGCGTCGATCAGGACGACACCCCACGAGGCGTCGTCGAAGAGCGCCTCGCTGAGCGCGATGGAGCGTTCCAGGTCGATCTGGGCGTGCACCTCGGAGAAGGCGCAGTAGACCCCGGCGGGGCGGCCGTCCTGACCCTGCACGGCCGCGGACTGGGTGCGGACGAGCACCCGGTGGCCGTCCTTGGTCAGCAGCGCGAACTCGTGCACCTGGCGGCCGGGCGCGTCCATGGCGCCGAGCAGCCTCGTCTGCACGTCGTGCGCGTCGGCGCTACGGGCGGCCCAGCCCGAGAAGCCGCGGCGGCCGACGGCATCGTCCGCCGACCAGCCGAGGATCCGTACGGCTTCGGAATTCCAGTGGGTGATGACACCGTCGCGGTCGAAGGCGCACAGGCCCGCCTCCATACCGTCGAGCAGAGCGGCGAGTAGCTGCTCGTCGCCATCACTGAGCGGCTTCGCATCGAATGGCTGCACGTCGAATCATTCAACCCCGGTGTGACTCAGCCCACACGGCATTTCGATAAATCGGTTGTGCGTCCCGGGGCCGGTTCCTAATGTTGCGGTCACACATGAAGGGAGGTGGTTCGCAGCATGATGTGCAGTCGGACACGTGAGGTGACTGCGGGCTAGTCCCGCGCACCAAGCTCGTCGCGCAGACTCCGTGCACGGGGTCGAGGGGCGGGCCAATCCCACGCAGTCACCCGACCCGCGGGCTCGTCGGACTTGTCCGGCCGGTGCCTGGAGGAAACTCCAGGGAGCAGCCCGCGGGTCGTTTGCGTTGTCGAAAGGCCGCGTGTGCGTTGTCGAAAGGCCGCGTGGCCGCCGGGTTCTACGGCGCCAGCCGTACGACGTTCCAGGAGCCCGTTTCGCTGTTCTCCCCGTCGGCGCGCTCGTAGCGCAGTCGGTCGTGCAGCCGGTTTTCGCGCCCCTGCCAGAATTCCACGCTCCGGGCGCGCACCCGGATGCCTCCCCAGTACGTCGGCACCGGGACGTCGCTGCCCTCCGGGTAGCGCGCCTCCAGCTCCGCGTAGCGCCGTTCCAGCTCCTCCCGGGACTCCACGACCGAGGACTGCGCACTGGCCCACGCGCCCAGCCGCGAACCGTGCGGGCGGCTGCGGAAGTACCGGGCGGTCTCGTCCGTCGAGACGCGTTCGACGGTGCCGGAGACGATGACCTGGCGGGCGATCGGATGCCAGGGGAAGAGCAGCGAGATCTGCGGGTTCTCCACCAGATCGCGGCCCTTGCGGGAGCCGTAGTTCGTGTAGAAGACGAAGCCGCGCGGGTCGAAACCCTTGAGGAGCACGGTCCGTGAGCTGGGGCGGCCCTCGGCGTCGGCGGTCGAGACGATCATCGCGTTCGGCTCGGTGAGGCCGGCGGTCACGGTGTCCGCGAACCAGCGGGTGAACTGCGAGTACGGGTCCGCGGCCAGCTCGGCCTCGGTGAGACCCTGGGCGCGGTACTGCTCGCGCATGACGGCGGGATCGACATGATGCTGCACCCGGACATCTTGCATCCCCTGGGACCCGTACGTCCCGGCGGTGCGCCACGCGGGCCGTCCTGCCGGGGATCCTGTGGGGTCGGCGCGGTGGCCGGTAGGGGGTATCCGGGCCGGAAAAGGGCCGGAAACCGGCCGGCCGGGCCGAAGAGTGTGCCGCACCTCACGCTTCCCGTCATGTGCCAGAACCGACAGAATTGCGGGTCGGGCAGCTGTGGCCTCTTGACATCAAGAGATACCGTTTCTGACTCCGGCCTCGGGTCTCCGATGGAGCAGGGTGACCATCACCCGAGCGGGGCATTACCGGAACGGCCGTCCAAGCAGTCGGCCGGCCAAGCACCTGTCGACCACATCACGAGGAGCCGCCTGATGTCCGACTTCGTACCCGGACTCGAAGGAGTAGTCGCGTTCGAGACGGAGATCGCCGAACCTGACAAGGAAGGCGGCTCTCTCCGTTACCGAGGCGTCGACATCGAAGATCTCGTCAGCCATGTCTCATTCGGAAACGTGTGGGGCCTGCTGGTCGACGGCAAGTTCAATCCGGGCCTGCCGCCTGCCGAGCCGTTCCCGATCCCGGTGCACTCCGGCGACATCCGTGTCGACGTCCAGTCGGCGCTCGCCATGCTCGCCCCCGTGTGGGGTCTGAAACCGCTGCTGGACATCGACGTCGACGAGGCCCGTGACGACCTCGCGCGCGCCGCCGTCATGGCGCTCTCCTACGTCGCCCAGTCGGCGCGCGGCCAGGGCCTCGCCATGGTGCCGCAGAAGGAGATCGACAAGGCGCAGACGATCGTCGAGCGCTTCATGATCCGCTGGCGCGGTGAGCCCGACCCGAAGCACGTGGCCGCCGTCGACGCGTACTGGACGTCCGCCGCGGAGCACGGCATGAACGCCTCCACGTTCACCGCCCGCGTCATCGCCTCCACGGGTGCCGACGTGGCCGCGGCCCTGTCCGGCGCCGTCGGCGCCATGTCGGGCCCGCTGCACGGCGGCGCCCCCTCCCGCGTCCTCGGCATGATCGAGGAGATCGAGCGGACCGGTGACGCGAGCGCCTACGTCAAGCGCGCCCTGGACAAGGGCGAGCGCCTGATGGGCTTCGGCCACCGCGTGTACCGCGCCGAGGACCCGCGTGCGCGCGTGCTGCGGCGTACGGCGAAGGAGCTGGGCGCCCCCCGCTTCGAGGTCGCGGAGGCGCTGGAGAAGGCGGCGCTCGCGGAGCTGCACGCGCGGCGCCCCGACCGGGTGCTCGCCACCAACGTGGAGTTCTGGGCGGCGATCGTCCTGGACTTCGCCGAGGTTCCGGCGCACATGTTCACGTCGATGTTCACCTGTGCCCGGACGGCGGGCTGGTCGGCCCACATCCTGGAGCAGAAGCGCACCGGCCGGCTCGTCCGCCCCTCCGCCCGCTACATGGGCCCCGGCCCGCGCGACCCGCGCGAGGTCGACGGCTTCGCGGGCATCGGGCACTGAGTCCACGTCAGGTGCTGCTGAATCGTTGATGCTGTGGCCTGCTCCCACCCTCGTACGGGGTGGGAGCAGGCCACAGTCGTCGGCGGGCCCTGCCGTCCTGACGCCCTGGATTCAGGCGTCCGGCCCCCCTGCCCTTGGTTCAGGCGTCCGGCAGCGCCTCCGCCAGGAGTTCGGCCAGGTGCCGGCCCGGGGTGTCGGCCAGCTCCGCGAGCTGCGTGCGGCAGGAGAACCCGTCCGCCAGAACGGCGGCCCCCGCGGGTGCCTCCCGGACCGCCGGGAGCAGTTGCTCCTCGGCGCAGGCCACCGACACGTCGTAGTGGCCCTGCTCGAAACCGAAGTTGCCGGCCAGACCGCAGCAGCCGCCGGAGGGCGTGCCGGTGAGGCCGGCGCGCTCGCGCAGCCGCCGTTCTGCGGCGTCGCCGAGCACGGCGTGCTGGTGGCAGTGCGTCTGTCCGACGACCGCACGGTCGAGGCGGGGCGGTACCCAGTCGGGGGCCAGCTCCTCCAGCACCTGCGCGAAGGTCCGGACGGAGGCGGCCAGCCGGGCCGCGCGGGGATCGCCGGAGCCGAGCAGTTCCGGCAGGTCGGCGCGGAGCGCCGCCCCACAGCTGGGTTCGAGGACGACGATCGGCAGCCCGGCGTCCAGCGCGGGTGCGAGGGCGTCGACCGTGCGGCGCATGACCGTACGGGCCCGGTCCAGCTGCCCGGTGGACACCCACGTCAGACCGCAGCAGACGGCCTTCGGCGGCAGGACGACCCGCAGGCCGGCTGCCTCCAGCACCTTCACCGCGGCCTGTCCGACCTGCGGCGACAGATAGTTCGTGAAGGTGTCGGGCCACAGCACGACGGTCGTGCCGGGCGCGGTCGTGCCGGGCGCGGTCGTTCCAGCGACGTCCGTCGCGGTCTTGCCCGCCCCGGCCGGGCGGCCGGCCTGCCGGCGGAGGGCGCGGTGGTTCCACCAAGTGCGGAAGGGCTCGTGGGCCAGCGCGGGGATGTGGCGTTGCGGCGCGATGCCGCCGGCGCGCTTGGCCACCCCCGCCAGCGGCCCCCGGGCCAGGGCGTTCAGGACGCGCGCATACGGTGCGGCGGCTCGCAGCCAGACCGGGAGCCATCCCATCGAGTAGTGCGAGCGGGGGCGCAGCCGTCCTGCGTAGTGGTGGTGCAGGAACTCGGCCTTGTACGTCGCCATGTCCACCTCGACCGGGCAGTCGCTGCGGCAGCCCTTGCAGGAAAGGCACAGGTCGAGCGCGTCGCGGACCTCCTCCGACCGCCAGCCGTCCTCGATGATCTCGCCGGCGAGCATCTCGTGCAGCAGCCGGGCGCGGCCGCGCGTGGAGTGCCGCTCCTCCCCCGTCACCCGGTACGACGGGCACATCACGCTGTCCCCGCCGGACGAGGTGGTCGCGGACGTACGGCATTTGCCGACGCCGACGCAGCGCCGGACGGCCGCCGTGAAATCGCCGCCGTCACCCGGATAGGTGAACTCGACATCGACGGGATGCGACGCACGGGACGGCAGCACGCCGAAGCGGAGGTTGCTATCCATAGGAGCGGGGCGGACGAGCATCCCGGGATTCATTCCGCCCGCCGGGTCCCAGAGATCCTTGAAAACTCCAAAGAGAGCCACGAGTTCGGGGCCGTACATCTTCGGCAGGAGTTCCGCCCGCGCCTGGCCGTCGCCATGCTCGCCCGACAGCGAGCCACCGTGGGCGACGACCAGGTCGGCGGTCGCCTCGGAGAAGCGCCGGAAGCGGGCGATGCCCGCCGGCGTCAGCAGGTCGAAGTCGATACGGACATGCACGCAGCCGTCGCCGAAGTGTCCGTACGGGGAGCCGCGCAAGCCGTGCTCGCCCAGCAGCGTCCTGAACTCCCGCAGATACGCGCCGAGCCGGTCCGGTGGCACCGCGCAGTCCTCCCAGCCGGGCCATGCCTCGGTGCCGTCGGGCATCCGGGTCGCGGTCCCCGAGGCGTCCTCGCGGATCCGCCACAGGGCGCGCTGGTCGGCCGGCTCCGAGACGACGGTGTGGTCCCTGGCGCCGTCGGCGGCGGCGTGGCGGCACAGCTCCGAGGCGCGGGCCCGCGCCTCGGCCGCGGTGCCGCCGCCCATCTCCACGAACAGCCAGGCGGCGCCGCGCGGCAGCGACTCCCGGGCGGCGGCGCCCACCAGGTCGGCCGCCATGCCCTCGACGGTCAGCGGGTGGTGGGGCAGCAGCAGGTGCGCGGCTTCGGCGGCGGCGCTCTCGTCCTCGTACCCGAGCACGGCCAGCGCGCGGGCGGCCGGCGGCTCCACCAGCCGTACGGTGGCGCGGGTCAGCACGCCCAGGGTGCCCTCGCTGCCGGTGAAGGCACGCGCCAGATCCCGGCCGTGCTCGGGGAGCAGCCGGTCCAGGGCGTAGCCGGAGATCCGGCGCGGCAGGTCGGGGAAGCCGGTGCGGAGCACGGACAGCCGCTGGTCGGCGAAGGCGGCGGTCCGGTCGTGCAGCGGCCCCGGCAGGCCGCGGCCGAGGGTGGCCCGCTCCCCGCCGTAGGTCAGCACCTCCAGCTCGTGCACGTTGTCGGCGGTCGTCCCCCAGGCGACCGAATGCGAGCCGCACGCGTTGTTGCCGATCATGCCGCCGAGGGTGCAGCGGCTGTGGGTGGACGGATCCGGGCCGAAGGTCAGCCCGTGGCCGGCGGCCGCCGCCCGCAGATCGTCGAGGACCACACCCGGCTGCACGACCGCGGTGCGCGCCTCGGGGTCGATGTGCTCGATCGCCCGCATGTGGCGGGTGAAGTCCAGCACCACTCCGACCCCCGTCGCCTGCCCGGCGATCGAGGTGCCCCCGCCGCGCGGCACCACCGGCACGCCGTACTCGCGGCACACCGCCAGCGCCGCCGCCACGTCGTCCGCGTCGCGGGGCGCCACCACGCCCAGCGGGACCCTCCGGTAGTTCGACGCGTCCATCGTCACCAGCGCCCGCGCCCCCGCGTCGAACGCGACCGTGCCGCGTACCGCCGCCCGCATCGCCTGCTCAAGATCCATACGCCAACCTTGTCTCACCGGGTGGACCAGTAGCGGGACCGGGTTCAGGACGGATTACGCTTCGCCCGTGGCTGATATCCAGATTCCCGCTGACATCAAGCCCGCCGACGGCCGTTTCGGCGCGGGCCCCTCCAAGGTACGGACGGAGGCGGTCGAAGCGCTGGCCGCGACCGGCACGTCCCTGCTCGGCACCTCTCACCGGCAGGCTCCGGTGAAGAACCTGGTGGGCCAGGTCCGTGAAGGTGTCCGGCAGCTGTTCTCCCTGCCCGAGGGCTATGAGGTAGTGCTCGGCAACGGCGGGTCCACCGCGTTCTGGGACATCGCCACCCATGGTCTGATCCGGCAGAAGTCCCAGCATTTGTCGTTCGGCGAGTTCTCCTCCAAGTTCGCGACCGCGGCCAAGCTCGCGCCGTGGCTGGACGACCCGTCGGTCGTCAAGTCCGACCCGGGTACCCACCCGGTGCCGGTCGCCGAGGCCGGTGTGGACGTGTACGCGTTCACGCACAACGAGACCTCGACGGGTGTCGCCGCACCCATCAAGCGCGTACAGGGCGCCGACGCCGGTTCACTCGTCCTGGTGGACGCCACCTCCGGTGCGGGCGGCCTGCCGGTCGACATCACCGAGACGGACGTCTACTACTTCGCCCCGCAGAAGTCCTTCGCGGCGGACGGCGGCCTGTGGCTGGCCGCGTTCTCCCCGGCCGCGCTGGAACGCGCCGCCGAGATCGCCGCGTCCGGCCGGCACATCCCCGCGTTCTTCGACCTGCCGACCGCGATCGACAACTCGACGAAGAACCAGACGTACAACACCCCGGCGCTGTCCACGCTCTTCCTGCTCGCCAACCAGCTCGACTGGATCAACGGCCAGGGCGGCCTGGACTGGGCGGTCGCCCGCACCGCGGACTCCTCGTCGCGGCTGTACGGCTGGGCCGAGAAGTCGTCGTACGCGACGCCGTTCGTGGCCGACCCGGAGCAGCGCTCGCAGGTCATCGGCACCATCGACTTCGACGACGCGATCGACGCCACCCAGATCTCGAAGGCGCTGCGCGCCAACGGCATCGTGGACACCGAGCCGTACCGCAAGCTGGGCCGCAACCAGCTGCGGGTCGCGATGTTCCCGGCGGTCGACCCGGCCGACGTCGAGGCGCTGACGGTCTGCATCGACTACGTCATCGACAAGCTGTAACCGCACCCGCGACGCACGACTGACGAGGGGTCCGGCCGGTGACGGCCGGGCCCCTCGTCAGTCGGGACGGCGGCGAAGGATCCGGCGCAGGCCGGTGGCCGCGACGAAGATCGCGGCGAGCACCGCGAAACCGACGACGGTCACACTGTGGCCGGACGAGCCGTCCTTGGCGGCGTCCGCGGCCGGTCCCTTGCCGCCCGGCCGGCCCGTGCCGGCGGATCCGGTGGCGTCCGGGGCCACGGAGTCCGGCAGGTCCTCGCCGTTGAGCGGCGCCCGCCAGACCTCGCTGTTCTTCCCCTCGCTGCCGTACATCAGCGCTCGGCCGTCCGGGGTGAAGGCCACCGACTCGCCCTGCCGCTGCATCGGCACATCGAGGCTGCCGATCTTCGTCGGGGCGTCGCCGGACCACCGCCAGGCGGTCGCCCAGAAGTAGCCGCGCAGCACCAGCCGGGTGCCGTCGGGCGAGAACGAACCGTCGGTCACCCAGGGCACCTCGGCGATCTTCCGGAAGACGTTCACCCCCTTCGGGCTGAGCTTCTTCGGGCCCGCGTACAGGGCGCCGCCGTCCTCGTTCTTGCTGGCGATGTAGACCCGGCCGGTCTTGGGGTGCACCATCAGCGCCTCCGCGTTCCGCGGGCCGCCCTCGTACTGGACCGTGTAGCGGATGACGTCCACCGTCGTGTTCCCCAGCTGCTTGGGCTCGGCGAACCGGTAGATCCACACATGCGGCCAGGTCCCGCCGAGGTTGTCGCCGATGTCGCCGACGTAGATGTCGCCGTCCGGGCCGATGGAGATCGCCTCCACGTCACGGGGGTCGATGCCGCGCATCGTGACCCTGGCGACGGTCCTGCCGGTCGCGGAGTCCACCGCGTAGACGTACGGGCCGTCGTCGCTGTCGTTGTGGGTCCAGTACACGCCCTTGTGGAGGTGGCTGGCGGCCAGTCCGCTGGACTCGGTGATCCGGGGGTCGCTGATGGTGAACGCGACGGCGGGCCCGCCGTCGGCGACGGCCCCCGGCACCGGTCCGAGAACGGCGAACGCCGCGGCGGCGACTGAGGCGGCGAGGGCGATGCGGGAGCGCGGCATGCCCCCAGCCTGCCATCCCGTCATGTGTCGGGCTTCACGCCGCCGGGCATCGCGGCCGGGGCCGGGTATCCGCGATGATCTCAGCGTGCGTTATATGTTCGTCGGCGATTCCATGACCATCGGCAGCGCGGGCGACTTCACCTGGCGTTACCGCATGTGGCAGCACCTGTGCTCGCTCGGCGAGCCGTTCACGGTGGTCGGCCCGCGCACCGCGCTGCACGACAAGGAGCGCGGCGAGCCCGTCTCGCACGCGTACGCCGACCCGGCCTTCCCGGCGGACGCCCGGCGGCATCTGGCCGGCTGGGGTGAGGGCTGGCTGCACATGGCGCCGCTGATCGGGGACGCGGTGCGCGCGCACCGTCCCGATCTCCTGCTGATCTCGCTCGGTCTGATCGATCTCGGCTTCTACACGACCGCCGAGCAGACCGCGGAGAACCTGCGGAGCTTCGTCGGCGAGGCACGGTCCGCCAATCCGCGGATCCGCATGGTGCTGCTGCCGGTGATACCCAACATCCGGGCCGACCACGATCTCCCCTTCGCCGAGCAGTGCCGGGACCTCAACGTCCGGATGGCCAAGGCCGTCGCCGATCTGGACACCGGCGCCTCTCCCCTGCTGCTCGCGTCCCGGCCGGACGGCTACGAACTGTTCACCGACACCTACGACGGCACGCACCCCGGTCCCTCCGGCGAACACCGCCTCGCGGCCGCGTTCGCCGACGCGATGCACCAGGCCTGGGGGGTCGGCGGACCGTATGCGGGCCGATAGGCGCGGCGCCCCCTGACACGCCCGTCCCAGCGGGCGGCCACCCCCTTGCTTCGAGCGCACTCGAAGAGCTTGGCTTAGGGGTCATGGAGTACACGCAGCTCGGACGCACGGGTCTCAAAGTCAGCCGCCTGGTGCTCGGCACCATGAACTTCGGTCCCCAGACCGATGAGAACGACAGTCACGCGATCATGGACTCCGCGCTCGGCGCGGGCGTCAACTTCTTCGACACCGCCAATGTGTACGGGTGGGGCGAGAACAAGGGCCGCACCGAGGAGATCGTCGGGTCCTGGTTCGCCAAGGGAGGCGGGCGCCGCGAGAAGACCGTTCTCGCGACGAAGGTCTACGGCAACATGGCCGCCGAGGGTGACGCCTGGCCGAACGCCGACCGGCTCTCCGCCCTCAACATCCGCCGTGCCGCCGACGCGAGCCTGAAGCGGCTCGGTACGGACTACATCGACCTCTACCAGTTCCACCACATCGACCGGAACACGCCCTGGGACGAGATCTGGCAGGCCGTCGACGTCCTCGTGCAGCAGGGCAAGATCCTGTACGCCGGTTCGTCGAACTTCGCCGGCTGGAACATCGCGCAGGCCAACGAGGCGGCCGCCCGTCGCGGTTCGCTGGGCCTGACCAGCGAACAGTGCCTGTACAACCTGGCCGAGCGGCGTGCCGAGATGGAGGTCATCCCGGCGGCGCAGGCGTACGGCCTCGGGGTCATCCCGTGGTCGCCGCTGCACGGCGGGCTGCTCGGCGGGGCGCTCCGCAAGGAGCGCGAGGGCGGCGGCGCGCGCTCGACGTCCGGCCGCAGCGCGGACGCGCTCAAGAGCGCGGCGCAGCGCGACCAGATCCAGGCGTACGAGGACCTGTGCGACAAGCACGACCTGGCGCCCGGTGATGTCGGTCTGGCGTGGCTGCTGACCCGGCCCGGGGTGACCGGGCCGATCGTCGGCCCGCGGACGCAGGCGCAGCTGGACTCGGCGCTCAACGCGGTCGAGCTGAAGCTGTCGGAGGAGTTCCTGTCCGCACTGGACGAGGTCTTCCCCGGCCCGGGGCCGTCCCCGGAAGCCTTCGCCTGGTAGGACCCGGCCAGGCCGGGTCCCGGTGAGAACCGGGGCCCGGCGGGCGGGGCCGGTGGCCGCGGGCGGGCGCGACGGCCTCTCAGCGCAGCAGTGCGCCCGCGACCACCACGACGAGCATCAGGACGAGGGCGGCGGTCACTACACGGGTTCGGGTCTTGGGGTCCACGTGTCGAGGTTAACCGGCCGGGGTCACCGGCCCAGCGGCCAGGTCGCCACCGTCTCGTAGTGGGCGTCCGGCGCCGGGTGGCTGCGCACCAGCGCGAGGGTGTCCGCGGACCACGGCGTACCCAGGAAACCGTCGAGCGCGGCGGCGTACGGGCCGAGGGCCACGCCGCCGCGGCTGCGGGCCAGCGTGAGGTGCGGGGTGTACGCGTGCTCCTGCGCCGGATCGACGCCGGCCTGCCGGGCGGCGCTCTGGACGGAGTCCGCCAGTTCCGCGAGCCGGCCGGTGTCGCCCGCGGCGCCCGCCCACAGCGCCCGCTCGCCGAACCGGCCGCCGCCGGACAGCTGCAGTTCGCAGGGCGCGTACCGCCGCGCGACGGCGGCGAGGCCGTCCCGCAGCGCGGGGAGCGTCCCGTCGGCGACCTCGCCGAGGAAGGCGAGCGTGAAGTGCCATCCGGCGCGTTCGGTCCAGCGCAGCCGGCCGGCTCCGGGGAGCCGGTGGAGCGGGGAGACGGCCAGATCGAGTTCGTCCGCCACCCCGGAGGGCGGCAGGACCGCGGCGAACAGTCTCATGCCGACGGCCTCACGCGGCCGTCACCAGTGGGGCGGCCGCGCCCTCACGGGGCACGAACTCGATCAGCCGGTGGTCTTGTCCCCGGTGCAGGTCCACCTTGAGCCGCAGCCCGCCGACCCGGGCCAGCACCAGGCCGACACCGACCGCCGCGAGCGCCGCGACGAGGCCGCCGGACAGGAACCCGACGCGGGCCCCGTAGGTGTCCGTCACCCAGCCGACGACCGGGCCGCCTATGGGGGTGCCACCGACGAAGACCATCATGTACAGGCTCATGACGCGGCCCCGCATGGCGGGGTCGGAGGCGAGCTGCACCGAGGCGTTGGCCGAGGTGTTGAACGTCATCCCGAAGACGCCGATCGGCAGCAGCAGGAGCGCGAACATCCAGAAGGACGGCGCCACCGCGGCCACCACCTCCAGCGCCCCGAAGGCGAACGCGGCGGCCACCAGCAGCCGCAGCCGGGTCCGTCCGCGGCGGGCCGCGAGCAGCGCGCCGCCGAGCGAGCCCAGCGCGATGATGGTGTTCAGCAGCCCGTAGGTGCTCGCACCGGAGTGGTAGACGTGGTTGACGAAGCCGGTGAGGATGATCGGGAAGTTGAAGCCGAAGGTCCCGATGAACCCGACCAGCACGATCGGCCAGATCAGCTCCGGGCGCCCGGCGACGTAGTGCAGGCCCTCCCGCAGCTGGCCCTTGCCGCGCGGCACCCGCTCGACCTTGTGCAGCTCGGCGGTGCGCATCATCAGCAGGCCGGCGAGCGGGGCGAGGAACGACAGCCCGTTGAGCAGGAATGCCCAGCCGCTGCCGACCGCGGTGATCAGGACACCGGCGACGGCGGGGCCGATCAGCCGGGCGGCCTGGAAGTTCGCGGAGTTCAGCGAGACCGCGTTGCGGATCTCGCCGGGGCCGACCATCTCGACCACGAAGGTCTGCCGGGCCGGGTTGTCGACGACGGTCACCATGCCGAGGGCGAAGGCGATGACGTACACGTGCCAGACCTGGACGTGCCCGCTGAGCGTCAGTGCGGCGAGCAGCAGCCCGAGCCCGCCGAGCGCGGCCTGGGTGCACAGCAGGATCTGCCGCTTGGGGTAACGGTCGGCGATGACACCGCCGAACAGGCCGAAGAGCAGCATCGGCAGGAACTGCAGCGCGGTGGTGATACCCACCGCGAAAGAAGAACCGGTGATGCTGAGCACCAGCCAGTCCTGGGCGATCCGCGACATCCAGGTGCCGGTGTTGGACACCACGGCGCCGGTCGCGAAGAGCCGGTAGTTACGAACCTTGAGCGAGCTGAACATGCCGCGCTTCGTGGTCGTATCGGGTTCTTGTCCGGGTGCGGTGTCTGAGCCGGCTGCCGAACTCAATCTAGGTTCGCCTCCCCTGTGTGGCGTTGCGCTTCACTTCTGGTTGTTCCACGTTCTTCTGCACCCGCCGTCCGCCGGTCGGGTATCACTACATCTCGGGTGTCACTGCTTCTCGGAACGTCTCGGGTGTCACTACAGCTGCGCGAGCTTCTCCAGGACCGGCGCGGCGGCACGCAGCACGGCGCGCTCGTCGTCGCTCAGCCCCTCCGTGAGCTGCGCCAGCCACACGTTGCGCTTGCGGCGGCTCTCCTCGAGCATCGCCTCGGCCTGCTCCGTCTGGCTGACGACCACCTGGCGGCGGTCGTCGGGGTGCGGGTCCCGGCGGACGAGGTCCTTGGCCTCCAGCATCGCGACGATGCGCGTCATGGAGGGCGGCTGGACGTGCTCCTTGCGGGCCAGCTCCCCGGGTGTGGCGGAGCCGCAGCGGGCGAGGGTACCCAGCACGGACATCTCGGTCGGGCTGAGCGACTCGTCCACCCGCTGGTGGCGCAGTCGCCGCGACAGTCGCATCACTGCGGAGCGCAGAGAGTTCACTGCGGCGCGGTCGTCCTCGGACAGTTCGGTCACATTCATTAGCGTAGCTCATTACCTAGGCTAAGTAAACCTCACCCATATGAGTGAGTTAGCGCCCGAAAACGACACCTGGAACCACCCCCGGCGGGGACCTTTGGCATATGGCATCGAGAGTGCTCAGCCTGCGTATAGACGCCGACCTGCTGGATCGGCTCCGTGACCACGCCGCCAAATGCGGAACGAGCGTCCAGGACTACGTGGTCCGGACGCTCGTTCGCGACGACTTCGACGAGCGGTTCAAGACCGCCGTCGACGAGACGGAGCGGTTCTACGCCGCTCCGCCGGGGTGAGTGGCACCCCGACACCATCCCGACACCACCCCGACAACACCGGGGCGGTCAGGCCGGGCCCAGGCCGGGCCTCAGGTCAGGCCGAGGGCCGGCATCAGGTAGTAGAAGCCGAAGACCGCCGCGACCACGTACAGGGCCACCGGCACCTCACGGCCGCGCCCCGCGGCCAGCCGCAGCAGGCAGAAGCTGACGAAGCCGATGCCGATGCCGTTGGTGATGGAGTACGTGAACGGCATCATCACCATCGTCAGGAACGCCGGGACGGCGATCGTGAAGTCGTCCCAGTCGATGTCCCGGACGCTGTTCGCCAGGATCAGGAAGCCGACCGCGATCAGCGCGGGAGTGGCGGCCTGGGCCGGGACCATCGTGGCGAGCGGGGTGAAGAACAGCGCGAGCACGAACATCAGCCCGGTGACGATGCTGGCGAGGCCGGTCCTGGCACCCTCGCCGACACCGGCCGTGGACTCCACGAAGCAGGTGTTGGCGGAGCTGGAGGTGGCGCCGCCGAGGGCGGTGGCGATGCCGTCGACCATCAGCACCTTGTTCATGCCGGGCAGGTCGCCCTTCTCGTCCAGCAGGTGCGCCTCGTCGCTGACGCCGAGGATCGTGCCCATCGCGTCGAAGAAGCAGGACAGCAGCACGGTGAAGACGAACAGCACCCCGGTCAGTATCCCGACCTCGCCGAAGCCGCCGAAGAGGCTGACGTTGCCGATGAGTCCGAAGTCCGGGCCGGCCACCGGGTTGCCGGGCCACTCGGGGACGGTCAGCCCCCAGGCCATGCCGGGGATGTCCGCGACCGCGTCGATGATCAGGGCCAGCACCGTCATCGCGACGATGCTGATCAGGATCGCGCCCGGCACCCTGCGGATGATCAGGGCCAGCGTGAGCAGCACGCCCAGGATGAAGACCAGCACCGGCCAGCCGTTGAGGTGGCCGTCCGAGCCCAGCTGCAGCGGGACGGTGGTGTGCGCGGCGTCCGGGATTCGGGTGACGAAGCCCGAGTCGACGAGGCCGATCAGCATGATGAACAGGCCGATGCCGATCGCGATGCCCTTGCGCAGCCCCAGCGGTACCGCGCTCATCACCCGCTCGCGCAGCCCGGTGGCGACCAGCAGCATGATCGCGAAACCGGCCAGGACGACCATGCCCATCGCGTCGGGCCAGCTCATCCTGGGTGCGAGCTGCAGGGCGACGACGGTGTTCACACCGAGGCCGGCCGCGAGCGCGATCGGCACATTCCCGATGACGCCCATCAGGAGGGTGGTGAAGGCGGCGGTCAGCACGGTGGCGGTGACCAGCTGGCCACCGTCCAGGTGGTGGCCGTACTTGTCCACGCCGGAACTGAGGATGATCGGGTTCAGCACGATGATGTAGGCCATCGCGAAGAAGGTGGCGAGCCCGCCCCGGACCTCGCGGGAGACCGACGATCCCCGCTCGGAGATCCGGAAGAAGCGGTCGAGGCCGTTCTTGGGCGGTGCGGGTGACGGGTTCTTGGCGTCGACCGAGGCGGTGGCCGAGGGGGACATGTAGGTCCTCTATTTGTGCGTTCGTACGACTGAAACCAGTCACCGGGGGACCGCTTCAGTATGAACAAACGAGTGATCGAGCGCTATCTCCGCGCGTAGACCCTTGCGGCGACCGGCCGCACCCCACCATGGGGCACCTGCCGGCACCACGTACCCTGACCGCATGAGCAAGTGGAAAGCCACGCACGAGACACCCGAGCCGCTGGAAGCGAACGACATCGCGACCGTCCTCGTCGGCACGGTCGTCTGGTTCGTGCTCTTCATCGGGCAGCTCCCCTTCTACGGCTGGTACGCCGACCACGGCCACGCCTGGTGGATCTGGACCTGCCTCGCCGGCAGCCTGCTCGGCCTCTTCGGCCTCTGGTACGTCCGGAGGCGCAACGCGGCCCTGCAGCGGGAAGCCGCACAGCGCGAAGCCCGGCAGGACGGCCGGAACGTCACCCCGTAGAACATCACCCCATACCCGTCCGAACGGTCACCCGGACCGCTCCGTCCGGCGGGTGAACCGGGCGAACCGCACGTAGCGTCGGTGCCATGACGGATCGCACGGACATCCAGGTCGTTGCCCGCAACGCCGGACTGACCAGCAGTGAGGTCGCCGAGCGGGTGGCCCGGGGCGAGGTGAACGACGTTCCGGTGCGGTCGTCGCGCTCCACCACCGAGATCGTCAAGGCCAACGTCTTCACCCGGTTCAACGCCATCATCGGCGTGCTCTTCCTCGTCATCCTCGTCGTCGGACCGATCCAGGACGGCCTCTTCGGCTTCGTCATCGTCGCCAACACGGCGATCGGCATCATCCAGGAGATGCGCGCCAAGAAGACCCTCGACAGCCTCGCCGTCATCGGCGAGGCCAAGCCCACCGTGCGCCGCGACGGCACGGCCGTCGAGATCCACACCTCCGCGATCGTGCTGGGCGACCTCATCGAGCTGGGCCCGGGCGACAAGGCCGTCGTCGATGGCGAGGTCGTCGAGGCCGAGGGGCTGGAGATCGACGAATCGCTGCTCACCGGTGAGGCCGACCCGGTGCTGAAGAAACCGGGCGACCCCGTCATGTCCGGCAGCTTCGTCGTCGCCGGCGGCGGCGCGTTCACCGCCACCAAGGTCGGCCGGGGGGCCTACGCCGCGCAGCTCGCCGAGGAGGCGTCCCGCTTCACCCTCGTCAACTCCGAACTGCGCAACGGCATCAGCGAGATCCTCAAGTACGTGACGTGGATGATGGTGCCGACCGCGATCGGCCTGATCATCAGCCAGCTCGTGCTCCAGAACCACGACTGGCGCGAGGCGGTGCGCCGTACGGTCGCCGGCATCGTGCCCATGGTCCCCGAGGGACTGGTGCTGCTGACCTCCGTCGCCTTCGCGATCGGCGTCATCCGGCTCGGCCGCAAGCAGTGCCTGGTGCAGGAACTCCCCGCCATCGAGGGCCTGGCGCGGGTCGACGTCGTCTGCCTCGACAAGACCGGCACCCTCACCGAGGGCGGGATGGACGTCACCGGGCTGCGGATGCTCGACGGCGCCACTGAGCCGTACGTCCAGCAGGTGCTCGGCGCGCTCGGCGGCTCCGACCCGCGGCCCAACGCCAGCCTTCAGGCGATCGTCGCCGCCTACCCGGTGACGGTGAAGGACGGGGCCGGAAGCGACGGCTGGCGGTGCACCGAGGCGCTGCCCTTTTCCTCCGCGCGCAAGTACAGCGGCGCCGCCTTCAACGAGCCCGACGGCGACAGCAGCACCTGGCTGCTCGGCGCGCCCGACATCCTGCTGCCCACCGGCCACACCGCCCTCGCCGACATCGACGAACTCAACAACCAGGGCCTGCGGGTGCTGCTGCTCGCGCGCACCGACCGCCGGCTCGACGATCCGGGCGTCGCCACGGACGTCGTCCCGCAGGCGCTGGTCATCCTGGAACAGCGGCTGCGCCCCGACGCCGCCGACACCCTGCGGTACTTCGAGGAACAGGGCGTCCACGCCAAGGTCATCTCCGGCGACAACGCGATCTCGGTCGGCGCGGTCGCCGGCAAGCTCGGGCTGCCCGGCGCGGAGCACCCGGTCGACGCCCGCCAACTGCCCACCGACCGGGACGCGATGGCGGACGTGCTGGAGAACGGCGCGGTCTTCGGCCGGGTCACCCCGCAGCAGAAGCGCGACATGGTCGCCGCGCTCCAGTCCCGGGGCCACAACGTCGCGATGACCGGCGACGGCGTCAATGACGTGCTCGCCCTCAAGGACGCCGACATCGGCGTCTCCATGGGCTCGGGATCCGAGGCGACCCGGGCCGTCGCGCAGATCGTGCTGCTCAACAACAGCTTCGCGACGCTGCCCTCGGTGGTCGCGGAGGGCCGCCGCGTCATCGGGAACATCACGCGGGTGGCGACGCTGTTCCTCACCAAGACCGTCTATTCGGTGCTGCTGGCGCTGCTGGTGGTCTTCTGGCAGGTGCCGTATCCGTTCCTGCCCCGCCATCTGACGCTGCTGTCCACCCTGACCATCGGTGTCCCGGCGTTCTTCCTGGCGCTCGCTCCCAACAAGGAGCGGGCCAAGCCGCACTTCGTACGACGGGTGATGCGGTACTCGGCGCCCGCGGGCGTCATCTGCGGGGTGGCGACGTTCGGCGAGTACCTGCTGGCCCGCCACCACTACACCGGTGACGGGGCGCTGGACGCCGAGACCAGCAACGCGACCCTCACCCTGTTCCTGATCTCCATGTGGGTGCTGGCCATCGTCGCCCGCCCCTACACGCTGTGGCGGGTCTGCCTGGTGCTGGCGATGGGCGCGGGCTTCCTGATCGTGCTGGTCACGCCCTGGCTGCAGAAGTTCTTCGCGCTCAAGCTGGTGGGTACGGAGGGTCCGTGGGTGGCGGTGGGGGTCGCTCTCGCGGCCGGGCTCGTTCTGGAACTGGTCTGGCGAACGCTCCGCGTCCACGACAGCGACTGACGACCCGCCGGGATACCGCGGACACCGGGAACACCCGGGATGCGGCGGTTACTTCACGAACTCGGCGGCGTTCTCCTCGGCCCACACCGCGAAGCTGCGCGCCGGGTGACCGGTCAGCTCCTCGACGGCGGTGGTGAGGTCGACGGGCTTGCCGTCGGTGGAGCGCCAGTAGTCGAGCAGGCCGTCGGCGTAGGCGGCGGGCACGTACTCCGCCATCTCCGCCTTCCAGGCCTCGGGGTGACGGCGTCGAACGTGAAGGGCCGGCCGGTGGTGCGGGATCAGTGGTGGTCGTCGGGCTGGGCGTTGCGCGGCATGAGCCACACGAGGCCGGTGCTGAGGAGCGCGACGCAGGCGACGACGATCAGGCTGTAGGTCATGGCGTGGGCCTCGTCGTCGGAGGCGAGGGTCTTGAAGTAGACCGTGGTGACGACGGCGGCGCCGATGGCGTTGGCGAGCTGCTGGACGGCGCTGAGGGAGCCGCTGGCGCTGCCGGCTTCCTTGGGGTCGATGTCACCGATGGTGACGTCGCAGATGGTGCCGAAGCAGGTGCCCATGCCGAGACCGATGATCAGGATCGGGGTGAGCAGCGACCAGGTGCCGAGGTCGGTGCCGTAGGCGTGGACGAGGGCGAGCAGCCAGCCGGTGCCGATCAGGGTGATCAGCAGGCCGATGAGGACGAGGTTGCGTCCGAGCTTGCCGACGAGCTGGTAGCAGGCGATGGAGGCGACGACGATGCCGGCGGCGACGGGGGCGAGGCCGAGCGCGGCGCGCATCGGGGAGTAGCCCAGACCGTTCTGCAGGAAGAGCGAGAGGACGAACAGCAGTCCGGCGTTGGCGGCGAAGAACACGATGCCGAGGATGAGGCCGGAGGTGAAGCCGCGGTTCTTGAGCAGCGACGGCTGGATGAGCGGGCTGGCGGCGGTGCGCTGGCGGTGGCAGAACAGGCCGAAGAAGACGAGGCCGGCGGCGAGCGAGGCGAACGGGACGAGGTTCCAGCCGTTGGAGGAGCCCTCGATCAGGCCGTAGAGCAGCCCGAGCATGGTGCCGGCGAGCAGGCCGGAGCCGATGCCGTCGACGGCGGTGGTGGAGTCGCCGGTGTCCTTCGGCAGGAGCTTGACGGCGGCGACGATCGCGAAGCCGCCGAGCAGGATGTTGATGAGGAACATGGAGCGCCAGCCGGCGCCGAACAGGTCGGCGTCGATGAGGAAGCCGGCGAGGATCGGGCCGCCGACGGCGGAGATGCCGAGGGTCGGACCGAAGGCGCTGAACGCCTTGCCGATCTGGTCACGCGGGAAGACGGCACCGAGGATGCCGAAGCCCTGCGGGATCAGCAGGGCGCCGAAGGCACCCTGGACGAGGCGGGCGACGATGATCGAGGCGGGACTGAAGGACAGTCCGCAGGCGATGGAGGCGACGGTGAAGCCGGTGAGGCCGACGAGGAAGACGCGGCGGCGGCCGAATTTGTCGCCGAGGCGTCCGCCGACGACGAGGAGCACACCGAGCGCGAGGGCGTAGGCGGCGCCGAGCCACTGGATGAGGGCGGCGCCCCCGTTCAGGTCCTTGCTGATGGTGGGTGCGGCGATGTTGGTGATCGTCGCGTCCAGGAGGTCCAGGACGTCGGCGATGAGGATGACGGCGAGGACGGCCCACCGCCGGTTCGGCGAGACGGCCTCGGCGGCCGTGGCAGGGGAAAGCGTGAGTGTGGACATGAGAGCTGGTCTTTCGGAGAGAAGGGCGCGGCCTGAGCCGCGTAGGATGCAACCGCGGCGATCAGATTGCGCCGCGCAGATGTTGCGTCACGCACATAAATCTGGAGCAAGAAGGACCCGATGTCAAGCCGAAAAGAATTGCTCGCCCGGATCGCCGACGAGAGCCAGCGCCACTACGCCGCCTGGACGGTCTTCAACCAGGCCATGGCCGACCACCTCGGCCTGCACCCCACCGACCTTCAGTGCCTGGGTCTGCTCGGCATGGAGCCGGAGCCGCTGAGCACCGGGCGGATCGCCAAACTGACCGGCCTCACGGCCGGCTCCGCGACCCGGCTCGTCGACCGTCTGGAGAAGGCCGGCCTGGTCGTCAGGACCGCCGACCCCGGCGACCGCAGGCGCGCGCTCGTCGCCCTCGCGCCGGAGGCGCTCACCAGGGTCGGGGAAGCCTGGGACGAGCCCGGCGAGGCCTTCACCGAGATCCTCGACGGGTACAGCGACCGCGAGCTCGACGTCATCGCCGACTTCCTGGGCCGCGCCACCGAAGTGGGGCGGGCCCAGGCGGCCAGACTCAGCTCAGGCCACTGACGGCCTGGTTCGGAGTCACTCCCTAGTCGAACCAGCGGGCGCGGGCCAGTTCCTCCGTGCGGGACGAGTCCTCCAGCAGCGCCGCGAGCTCGAAGCGGCGCTGCCACTGCCCCGCGGCCCACGCCAGCCCGGCCGCGACACCCTCGACGGTCGCGGCGTGCAGGACACCGTCGACGTAACGCCAGTCCAGCTCCGTGCCGCCCGCCACCACGAGCTCCTCGTGCTCGACGTACGACCGGGGAGCCGTCGGCAGCAGCTCGTGCACGGCCGCCGGGACCTCGTGGGTCTCCCCCTCGGAGACCACCGGCGCGTCGTACGCCTCGCTCAGCCGGCGGACCTGGAACAGCTCCGCCAGGTCCCCCGCCCGGTACGGCGGTACCGGCAGCAGCGGCTGCCCGGCGGCCAGCGGCAGCAGGTCCGGGGCGTCCGCGACCAGCGCGTCACCCGCGTCCACGACGCACACCTCGCCGTCGACGACGGCCCGCAGCTCGTCCGGCAGCGTCACCTGCTCCGGGTCGAGCGCGGCCAGCGCCGCGTACAGCCGCAGCAGCTGCGCGGAGGTCACCGGCCGGTCCGGGTCGGCCAGCCGCGCCAGCAGCTCGGCGCCGCCGCCCGGCTCGTCCAGCAGCGCCGACACCGTCGTCCGGACGCCCAGCGCGCGCAGCACCTGCTCGTCCACATCGACATCGGCCTCGTCGTACAGCCCCGCCAGCAGCGGATCGCCCCCGGCGGCCCGCAGACCGACCGGCCGGCGGCCGTCCAGCACGGGGTGGTCGCGCAGCCACCACGCCGAGTACGCACGCACCGACTCGGTCGTACCGTCCGGTAGCAGCACCCGTACGGGCGCGGTGATCGCGTCGCGCAGCGGCGGCCGGGACAGCATGGCCAGCGCCTGCGGCCACGCGTCGTCGTCGACCAGATCCAGATCCCGGACCGCGACGATCTCCGTGGCGACCGGCGGGACATCCGTCTCCGGCAGCCGGTCCAGCACGTCCTCGCACCACACGTCGACGGCGTCCAGCAGGCCGACGTCGTCCGGCTCTGCCCAGTCGCTCTCGCGCGGCTCCAGCTCGTCCGGATCCAGCACCACGTCAGCCGCCCGCACCAGCGCGAACGTCGCCAGCACGCCCACGGCCGTCAGCGGTTGCTCGCCCCAGCGGTCGGCCAGCTCCTGGTCCACGGGGGCGAGTTCGCCCTCCCGCAGCACCTGCTCCAGCGCGCTGCCCGGCAGCACCAGCTCGCCCGCCGGGGCCAGTTCGCCCTCGTCGTCGGGCAGCGCCAGCGCCCCCAGCCACGGCTCGTCGCCCGGCACGAGACCCGCCGCCTTCACCAGCCCGAGCACGACCTCCGCCAGCTCGTCGGCGTCCAGGCCGTCCTCGTCCCAGATCTCCCCCGAATCCAGCGAACCGGCGACGGCCGCCCGCACCTGCGGGGTCGTCAGCACGGCGTTCGGCGTCGCGGACAGCGCGCCCAGCTTCTCCAGCAGCGGATGCACCGCCTCGGGGTCGGCCACCTTCAGCCCCAGCCGGGCCAGCGGCGCGAGGTCCACCCCGCCGTCGGGCAGCGGCAGCAGCACCTGGCGCGGACCGACGACCGTCCGGCCGTCCGCCAACGGCACCGGCAGGCCCGTCAGCCGGTCCGGATCCGTCCCGGCCAGCGCGTCGTACAGCCGGCGCCACCAGACCGCCGGGCGCTCGGCGCCCGCCAGCCGGTCGATCGCGTCGGCCAGCGACAACCGCGCCACACCCAGCGCACGCAGCTCCGGGCGGCGCTCAAGACTCGCCGGCAGCAGCGTCGGGAACACCTCGGCGAGCACACTGACGGCCTCCGCCTGCGCACCCTCCACGACCTCGGCGTCCACCGGCCGCAGCGCCTCGCCCTCGACCACCGGACCGCCGACCCCGCCGTCCCACCGGCCCTCCGCCACCTCGGGCGCGTCGCCGCTCATCGGCACCGCCACCGCCCGCGGCAGGAACGCCGTACGGGGCAAACCGGCCAGCACCTGCCGGCGCAGCTCCGCGTCCAGCTCCCCCTTGCCGAGCGGCCCCGGCACCAGGTCCACGATGCCGGCCCCGACCGGCTGCCAGTCGCGCAGCAGCTCCACATAGGTCTCGGCCGCCCGCGCGACCAGAAAGTCCGTCAGCGGACCCGGCGCGGCGTGCCGCCGGCTCGGATCCATCGGGAACGACGCGATCAGCAGCGCCGGCAGGCCCAGCGGCTCGTCCGTCGGCGTCGGGGCGTGCACCACGCCCGCCGTACGCGGCCGGCCCGGCGAACCGTCCCCCTCCACCGGCACCGCCCAGGTCACCGACCACACCGGCCGCAACCGCTCCTCCACCGGCCGGTCCGCCAGCAGCCCCGCCTCCAGCGGACCCGCCGCCGACGCCACCCGCCACCGGGTCGCGGCACCCGCCGCGCTGTCCTCCACGAGGACCGTTCCGTCGTCCTGACGCTGCGTCAAAGTCCTTACGCCGTCCGGCGTGTCGATCACGACCTCGGACAGCCCTGGCAGCGTCAGCAGCAGCGCGTCGTCGATCCCCGCCAGCAGCCGCTCCGCCAGATCCTCCGCGGCACCGTCCCGCAGCGGCAGCACCACGACCGTGTCGTACCCGTCCGGCGCGGAACCCTCCGCCGGGAACGGCAGCCGCAGCAGCGGCACATGCCCGTCCCGGCGCCGCAGCTCGTCCGCGAGCCCCGGCGTCTCCGCCGCCAGCGCCCTGGCCTCCGCCAGCGACCACCGCACACCCCCGGAGCGCCCGACCACCGCCGGCTCGTCACTCACCGCCAGCACCGACGCGAACCCCACGCCGAACCGGCCGACGGTGGTCTCCGCGTCCTCCCGCTTCGCCGACGCCCGCAGCGTCGACAACGACTCCACCCCCGCGGCGTCCAGCGGCGCCCCGGTGTTCGCCGCCGCCAGCACGGCGGGGCTGTCGCCCTCCGCCGCGTGCAGCGTCAGCCGCAGGCTGCCCCGCACCCCGGCCCGCACCGCGGCGTCCGCCGCGTTCTGCGCCAGCTCGACGACGAGCCGGTCCCGGTAGCCGCCGAGCGCCAGGTCCTCCTCGGCGTTGGCGTCCTCCCTGAACCGCGCCGCCGACGCCGCCCACGCGTCCAGCACCCCGCGGCGCAGCCGCCCCGTCCCGAAACCATCCGCCGCCGCTGCCCCGCCGGATTCCCGTACCGCCGCTGCGCCGCTCACGTCGGTGTCTCCCTCGCCTCGCGTAATCCCCTGCCTGGGGAAGGTATCGCTTCATGCGCCTCCGGCGGACCTGGCGGGTACGTCAGCCCCTGCCGACGGGGCGGTGCGGGACGCGGGTCCCGCGACACCGCCACGCCTGCGGCGGGCCGCACCGCCTCCGGCGGGGGGTGCACGTACG
>NZ_JAPVLS010000073.1:15312-50032 GCF_027158125.1 Streptomyces sp. H39-C1 | reverse complement strand
CCGTAGCCGAGGCTGTAGCCGCTGACGATCCACTGGAGCGAGGCGGTGGTGACCGCCGTCGCCCCGGGCGCCGTGACACCGCAGGGCAAGGACCACTACGCCGTCTTCACCCCGTACTTCAGACGCTGGGCGGAGCAGGGCGTCCGCGAACCGCTGCCCGCGCCGCGCCGGATTCCCGGCGCGCGGGTCCGGTACGGATCGCTGCCGTCCCCCTCGTCGCTGGCCGGCGGGACACCGTCTCCCACGCTGCCCGTGGGCGGGGCGACGGCGGCCCGCCGGCGGCTCGGCCGCTGGCTGGACGGGCCGCTGGAGGGGTACGCCGACGGCCACGACGACCTGCCGGGGGACCTCACCTCGCGGCTCTCGCCCTATCTGCACTTCGGCTGTCTGTCGGCCGCCGAGCTGGTGCACCGGGCGACGGCCCGCGGCGGCGCGGGCGCGGACGCCTTCGTACGGCAGCTGGCCTGGCGGGACTTCCACCACCAGGTGCTGGCCGCCCGTCCCGCCGCCGCGCACCGCGACTACCGGAGCCGGGGCGACCACTGGCGCGCCGACGCGGACGAGATCGATGCCTGGCGCGCGGGCCGCACCGGCTATCCCATCGTCGACGCCGCGATGCGCCAGCTCCGGCAGGAGGGCTGGATGCACAACCGGGCACGGCTGCTGGCCGCGAGCTTCCTCACCAAGACGCTCTACGCCGACTGGCGGACCGGCGCCCGCCACTTCCAGGAGCTGCTGGTCGACGCGGATATGGCCAACAACCAGCTCAACTGGCAGTGGGCGGCGGGCACCGGCACCGACACCCGCCCCAACCGTGTGCTGAACCCGCTCACCCAGGCCCAGCGCTTCGACCCGGACGGCAGCTACGTACGCCGCTACGTTCCGGAGCTGGCGGGCATCCCCGGCGGTGCGGTCCACCGGCCCTGGCGGCTGCCCGCGGCCGAACGCGCCGCCCTGGAGTACCCGGAACCGATCGTCGACCTCGACGTCGCCGCCGCGCGCTTCCGCCGGGCCCGGGGGCTCGACGACTGAACCACCGGGCCCCGCGCACCGGAGCGCCTCACATGATGGGGGAGGCCTGCTGCCACAGCTCCACGAGTGTCCTGTCCCCGGAGACGTCGAGCCCGTCGTACGGTCCGCGGTTCCACAGCGCGAGGTAGAGGTCGGCGGCAGGTCCGCTCACCGTGCAGTCGGCCGCGCCCGGCGCCCCGCGCTCGACCCGCGGGGCCTCCTGGGAGAGCTGGACCAGCCAGTCGCCCGTGCCGGCGGGCGCGTCCACCGCCCGGACGCGCAGGGTGCGCGGCAGTTCGCTGCGCACCCGGCTGCGGGGGCGGGTGTGGAATCCGGCCAGCAGTTCATCCACGCCGTCGGTGGCGAAGGCCGTGGTCACGGGGGAAGGGGCAACGCCGAGCGCGGCCTCGGCGTCCACCCGGTGGACGGCCGTCTCGTGCGCCTGGCGCCGCGCCCAGAACTCCAGTGACGAGGGGGCGGTGAGGAAGTGCCAGCACCGCAGATCCGCCGGGGCGGCGGTGAGCGCGGCCACGAGGTCGGCGTGCGCCTCGCGGTACCAGTCGAGCAGCGCGCCGTCGTCGGGCACCTTGCCCTCTATCGGCGCGGGTTCCTTCCGGCCTTCGACGATGAATCCGGTCGCCCAGCGGTGGACGATTCCGGTGTGCTGTACGAGGTCGCGAACCCGCCAGTCGGGGCAGGGCGGCACCGGTGCGTCCAGGCCGGCCTGTTCGGCGGCATCGGCGAGCAGCGTTCCGTTGTGGCGCAGGATCTCGATGAACTCAACCGTCTCCATGGCGGGATTGTGACATCCCGTCACGGCGCGTGGTACGCCCGTACGGCACCGGCCTCGCGGTGCCCGGCGACACCGCGCCGACCTGCGCCGGAACCGGTGCCACCGCGGCGCGGATCGTATACCCGGCACCGGGTCCGGCCCCGGGCCGGGACGCCGGGCCGGGACGCCGGGCCGTCAGGGGCCCGGACGGGTGCCCAGGTTCCGTACGGCGTAGGCGATGGCGGACGCGGTCGCGGCCAGCAGCGCCACCGTGGTCAGCGCGGTCGGCAGCCCGAAGGCGTCGGCCAGGAAGCCGATGGAGGGCGGGCCGAGGAGCATCCCGCCGTAGCCGAGGGTGGAGGCCGCCGCGACACCGCTGGGTCCGGCGAGCTCGCCCGCGCGGGCGATGGCGACCGGGAAACAGATTGGCCAGGCCGAGGCCGGTCACGGCGAAGCCGGCGAGCGCGAGCCAGATGGACGGGGCGAGCGCGCCGAGCAGCATGCCCGCGGCGGCGGTCAGCCCGCCGAGTACCAGCGCCCGGGTCTGGCCGAGCCGTTCCAGCAGCGCCGTCCCGGACAGCCGGCCGAGCGCCATCGCGAGCGCGACGGCCGCGTATCCGGCCGCGGCGATGCCCTGGCCGCCGCCGAGGTCCTCCTGGATGTGCAGCGGCCCCCACTCCGCGAGAGCGCCCTCGCCGTAGGCGGTGCAAAGCGCGATCAGGCCGAACACGGCCACCAGCAGGCCGGTCCGGTGCACGGCCGGCGCGGCGCCGGCCGTCCCTTCAGCGGGGGAGCCCGCGGATCCGCTGCGGTCCTGCCGGTCGTCAGCCGGCGGGGTGATCCGCTGGGTGAGGAGCGTCCGGCCGGCGACGGCGGCGACCAGCAGACCGACCGGGGTGAGCAGCAGCAGATGGGTGGTGGGCGACAGATGCGGGGCCAGCAGTCCGCCGAGGGCGGCGCCGAGCAGCCCGCCAAGGCTGTACGCGGCATGGAATCCGGACATCACCGGACGGCGCAGCGCCGCCACCAGGTCGACGGCGACGCTGTTGATGGCGACGTTCATCCCGCCGTAGGCGGCGCCGAAGGCCAGCAGCACCAGGCCGAGGGCGAGCGCCGAATGGGTGAGCGGGGGAAGCGCGATGCTCAGGGCCATCAGCACGCCGGTCACGACCGTGATCCGGCGGCTGCCGAAGCGGCGGCAGAGCCCGCCGGTCAGCACCATCGTGGCCACGGCTCCCGCCGAGACACCGAGCAGGGCGAGGCCCAGCTCACTGGAGGAGGCGCCCACTTGCGCTTTGATGGCCGGAATGCGGACCACCCAGCCCGCGAAGATGAAGCCGTCGAGGGCGAAGAACGTGGTGAGGGCGACGCGGAGCCGGGTGAGAGAGGGGTCGGTCGGGGGGCGGCGGGAGGCCGTAAGGGCCATCCCTATTTTGTTTAGCGTCGGCACAAAGTCAGAATAGGGGCGTGACCCAGATTCGGACAAGGCTCGAGCGAGGCCGGAGCGCACTCGGCCCGGCGCTCGCACTCGTGCACACCGGCCGCGCGCCGACCCGCGCCCTGCTCACCTCGGAACTCGGCGTGACCCGCGCCACGGCGGGCGCGGTCGCCGCGGAACTGGAGGCACTGGGGTTCATCCGGGTGGACACCCGGCCGGGCGGTGCCTCCGGGGCGCAGGGCAGGCCCTCGCACGGACTGGACCTCGATCCGGCGGGACCGGTGGTCCTCGCCGCCCAGGTGCACTCCGACGGCTTCCGCGCGGCACTGGTCGGGCTCGGCGGGCGGATCGTCGCCACCGCTCCCGGCTGTATGACCGTGCCCGCCGATCCGGCGCACGTCCTGGGCGCGGTCGTCGAAGCCGGCGCGGAGCTGCTGCGGGCCTCCGGGCGCACCTGCCTGGGCGCGGGGCTGGCCGTACCGTCCGCCGTCGCGGAGCCCGAGGGCACCGCTCTGAACCCGCTGCACGTCGCCTGGCCCGCGGGCTCCCCGGTGCGCCAGGTCTTCGCCGAGCAGATCGCCCGGGCCGGCATCACCGGACCCGGCGGCGCCCCGATGGCCTCCTTCCTGGGCAACGACGTCAACGTCGCCGCCCTCGCCGAGCACCGGCACGGCGCCGGGCGCGGCGCCGGCCAGCTGCTGGTCGTCGCCACCGGCCACCGCGGCGTCGGCGGAGCGCTGGTGCTCGGCGGGCGGCTGCACACCGGGAGTTCGGGTCTGGCCCTCGAGGTCGGCCATCTGACCGTCACTCCGGCGGGCCGGCCCTGCCACTGCGGCAGCCGCGGCTGCCTCGACGTCGAGGTCGACCCGCTCGCCTTCCTCGAAGCGGCGGGACGCCCGCCGGGACCGGCGGTCTCCCTCCTCGAACAGGCCCGCGACCTGCTCCGGGACGAGTACGAGGACCCCGCCGTCCGCGCCGCCGCGCACACCCTCATCGACCGGCTCGGCCTCGGGCTCGCCGGCCTCGTCAACGTCCTCAACCCCGACCGCATCCTGCTCGGCGGCCTGCACCGCCACCTCCTTGACGCCGACCCGGAGCGGCTGCGCGCGGTCGTCGCCGACCGCAGCCTGTGGGGGCGCAGCGGCAGCGTTCCGCTGCTCGCCTGCGCCCTGGACCACAACAGTCTGGTCGGCGCCGCGGAGCTCGCCTGGCAGCCGGTGCTCGACGACCCGCTGACGGCGCTCGGCGGCTGAGCCACGGCGGGCCGGACACCCGGGGCCGGCGCGCGGTTGCCCGTGCTGACCGCGGGTCCGCCGCCGATGAGCGGCAACCCGCGAAACGGTGACCCGGCGCTGAACAGTGCGGGGCGGGCGGGGGAATTCCCGACGCCGCGCCACCGTCCGGTCGGGCCCCGCGACCGTCCCGCCAGGCCGCCCGGTGGACGCCCGCGGCACCGCACGGAGCCGCCGAACTACCCGTGTGACCAGGGAATATCCCCTGCTGAGGGGCGCCGCCGAGGGGTGCGTCCGGGGGCATCCGGGGTGCCGGGCGAGCGGAACCCTGCCGTCAGGTCGCGCGTATATGGTGCGCCTCAATCGACGGCGCGGCCGTCAGCGAGGTGCGCCCGTCAGCGGCGCGCCCCGCGCGGTGCCGGCGGTGTCGGCGGCGGAAGAAGTGGAGCCATACGGTGGCCGGTTGGCTGCGGAAGCGGGTGTCGGCGTGGGCCGCCGCCGGTACGGTCTGGACGCTGGCCTTCGCCACGTTCGTCACGCTCATGACCGCGTGGTCGCTGGCCACACCCATCACCGCGCCTCCGGACGAGGCAGCCCACATGGTCAAGGCCGCCGCCGTCGTCCGCGGTGAGTTCGGCGGCGAGCAGCGGGTCATCGAAGCGCATCACGTCGGGGTCGACGTCGAGGTCGGATTCACGGCGGTCCGCGTGCCCGCCGGATACCGCGACCTGGATGTCACCGACGGCGTCTACCGGTGTTTCCGCAACGACGACAAGCTCTCCGTCTCCTGCCGGGGCACCGTCGCCCCCTCCGGCGACACCGCGACGGTCATCACCAGCGCCGGCACCTACGGCCCCGGCTACTACCTGCTGGTCGGCTGGCCGAGTCTGCTGCTCACCGGTGAGGCGGGCCTGTACGCGATGCGGCTGCTGAGCGCGCTGCTGTGCGCCGCGCTGCTGGCGAGCGCCGTGGTGACGGTTCTGGAGGGCGCGGCCAAGGGATACAGCGGACGGGTCGCGCTGATCGGCGTGCTGACCGCCGTCACTCCGACGGCCGTCTACCTCGGCGGCGTCGTCAATCCCAACGGTCCTGAGGTCACGGCGGCCGTCCTGGCCTGGGCGGTCGTCGTCCGCCTGGTGACCGACGAGGACGGTCTGCCGCTGCTGCGCCGACGGCTGGTGCGGCTCGGCGCCGCCTGCGTCCTGCTCGCCTCGATGCGGGCGCTGGGCCCGCTGTGGATCGCGCTGGTGCTGGCCGGAGGCCTGGTCCTGGCGCGCCCGGGACGGCTGCGGCAGCTGGCGCGGCTGCGCCCGGTGTGGGTGTGCCTGGGGGTGGCGGCCGCCGCGGGGCTGGCCGCTGTCGCCTGGACGATGACGGCCGACACGCTCGCGCTGCCCACCCAGACCCTGGAGCAGTACACACCGCTGACCTCCGCCCTCAAGGCGGTCTTCGACCTTCTCCCGAACTACCTGCACCAAATGGTGGCGATCTTCGGTTCGTTGAACGTCGCGGCCCCCGAACTCACCTACGTGCTGTGGTGGGTGATGGCCGGCTGCCTCGTGATGCTCGCCCTGGCGACGGGACGGGCGCGCGAGATCCTCGTCCTGGCGGCGCTGATGGCGGGCACCGCCTTCGGCCCGCTGGTGCTGATGGCCCCGCAGGCCGCCCACCTGGGACTCATCTGGCAGGGCCGCTATCTGCTGGCCGTCGCCGTCGGGATCCCGGTGCTGGCGGCGGTGGTCGCCGGCCGGCGCTGGAGCGACCTTCCCGAACGGCTGCGGACCCGGCTGCCCCTGCTGCTGATCGGCTGCTGGGCGCTGGCACAGGGCGGCGCGTTCGTCTGGGCCGCGCTGCGCTACGCGTTCGGCCGGGCGAACCAGTTCTCCGGCGGCCCGCTGCAGTGGTCGCCGCCCGTCGTGGGCTGGTCCGCCGCGCTCGTCCTGCCGGCGCTGTCGGGCTTCCTGCTGGTGCTGCTGGCGATCAGGGCGGGGCGGCCGATGGCCGCGGATCCGGCCGGGACCGCGCCGCGCGCGTCCGCCGGGCCGTCGGCGGAGAACCATGCCGTCCGGGAGCAGGAACCCAGCCGCGGCTGACCCGGACGGGCGGACGGGCCCCGGGATCGCGGGAGTTCGGAACGGGAGTTCAGAAGAGCGGCTCCGGAACGTCCTCCGGCCGGGGCACGGGAGCGGTGGGGGCCGTCGAGCGCGGTCCGGGGGCGGGCGTGGTGAGCGGCCAGCCGGAGACCAGCCGGGAATCGAGCAGCAGCCCGCCGTCCGGCGTATCGAGGTACAGATCGCTCCCGGCCGCCGCCCGCACCGTGCCGGTGACCGAGGTTCCCGGCGCCAGCGCGGTGATCCGGGCCGCCGGCCGCGGCGGCTCCGGCTCCAGCCCGAACAGCGCCGCGTGGTCGACCAGGGCGTAGGGCAGCCGGTCCAGGGTTTCCGGCAGTCCGGTCACCGCCTCGTACAGGGCTCGGAGTTCGGCGGCCCGCTCGGCGGCGGGCGGCAGCGCCCACCGCGCCGCCCGCTTGGCACCGGCCGTCACGCGGTCGGGAATGCCCAGCGCGGCGCCGAGCGAGGCCTCCGTACGACGGGCCGCCATCAGCGGACCGCGTCCGAGGAAGCTGAAACAGACCGCCGCCTGCTCCACCAGCCGGGTCTCGCCGCGCTCGGCCGCGGTGATGCCGACCTTGGTCAGACCGGGACCGAAGTAGGCCAGGTACACCGAGTACGGCCGGGGGTCGTCGGCCATGGTGTCGGCGGCGACGGACGAGAGCCGGTCGAGCGCCGCGCAGTCGTCGCACAGGTCCCGGCGGGCCGTCGGGCCCAGCTCCGCCGCGCGCGGGCACACCAGGTGACGGCCTTGCCGCTGTACGCCGGTACAGCGCCGCACCGCGTCCGGGCCCACGGCCAGGGCCAGCGGGCGGCCGACTGGGACCGGGCTGCTCCGCTCGCCGTGCCGGGGGTGCGACCACTGCCAGCACGGCTCCCAGGAGCCCGGGCCGCCCTTCCAGCGCAGTCCGGTGCATCGCCACGTCTCCACCAGCCCGATGGTAGGCGGAGCGTGGTGGTCCCCGTTCCCGCGGAGTACCCTCCGGTTCCATGGTGTCCGACGAGCTCGCCCGCAGCCCCTACGTCAGCCTGACCACCTACCGCCGCAGCGGCGACGCGGTGGCCACCCCGGTGTGGTCGGTCCGCGACGGGGACGAGCTGCTCGTCTGGACCAAGGACGACACCGGCAAGGTCAAGCGGATTCGCAACAGCGGCCGGGTGACCGTCGCCCCGTGCGACGCCCGGGGCAGGATCGCGGCCGGAGCGCCGACCGCCGAGGGGACCGCGCGGCTGCTGGACGCGTCGCAGCTCGACCGGGTCCGCAAGGCCATGGCCGGCAAGTACGGCCTGCGCTTCAGGGTCCTGGACGTGGGCGGCGCGCTGCTCCGGCGTGGCAAGCGGCCGCACGTGGGGATCGCCGTCACCTTCTGACCGGCCGCCGGACGTAGCCGCGGCCGGCGTGCGTACTCCCCACGTGGTACGCGGAGTGCCGCTGGCCGTACGACGACCCGGCGGCCGTTCCGGACCAGGCTCGGTGGTGTCGGGATGCATCGCATCCCACCATCACCGAGGAGACGATGCAGATGAACGTCATGGCATGGAACGACGGCGGGCCCGGCCCGTGGATCCTGTTCTTCCCGCTCGTCTGGGCGCTCGTCGTGGTCGGCATCGTCCTGGTGCTGCGCCGCACCGTGTGGCGCGGCCGGGGCTGCGGCCGCGGACCGTGGCAGTGGCGGGCGGTGAGCGGCGAGCACTCGCCGGTGGCGCTGCTCGGCCGCCGCTACGCGTCGGGCGAGATCGACGAGGACGAGTACCGCAGCCGGCTCGCCGTACTGAACGAGCAGCACGGACCGTACGAAGAGCACGGACCGCGCGGGACGTTCGACAAGTCCGGCACCGAGGACGGCCCCCGATGACCACCCTCACCCCTGTCGGCACCTTCGCCGCCCGCGTCGTGGACGCTTTCAAGGTCTACGGCGCGGGGGACGCCGAGGTCCGCGCGCTGGACGGCGTCACCGTCGGGTTCCCGGCGGCGCGCTTCACCGCGATCATGGGACCGTCCGGCTCCGGAAAATCCACCCTGATGCACTGCGCCGCAGGCCTGGACACGCTCAGTTCCGGCTCCGCGTTCATCGGCAGCACGGACCTGGGCACGCTCGGGGACCGGGATCTGACGCTGCTGCGCCGCGAGCGGATCGGCTTCGTCTTCCAGTCGTTCAACCTGGTGGGGACGCTGACCGTCGCCGAGAACATCACCCTGCCCCTCGATCTGGCGGGCACCCGGCCGGACCCCGGCTGGGTGGACGCGCTCATCGACGTCGTCGGCCTCGGCGACCGGCTGCTGCACCGCCCGAGCGAACTGTCCGGCGGCCAGCAGCAGCGGGTGGCGGTGGCCCGCGCGCTGGCCGGCCGCCCGGACGTGGTCTTCGCCGACGAGCCGACCGGCAACCTCGACTCGCGCTCGGGCGCCGAGGTGCTGAACCTGCTGGGGCGCGCGGTGCATGAGATGGGCCGCACCGTCGTCATGGTCACCCACGACCCGGTCGCCGCCGCCCACGCCGACGAGGTCGTCTTCCTCGCCGACGGCCGGCTGGTGGACCGGATGACGGACCCCACCGCCGAGAAGGTGCTCGACCGGATGAAGGCCTTCGACGGCCTCGCCGGTGCGGGCGCGGGCCGGGGGACGGTGTCATGAGCGGCGCACGCACCTCACTGCGGATCAGCCTCGCCTCGCTGCGCGCCCACAAGCGGCGCTTCGCCGGCACGTTCCTGGCGGTCTTCCTCGGGGTGTCGTTCCTGGCCGGCACGATGGTCATGGGCGACACCCTCAAGGCCAGCTTCGACACCCTGTTCACGGACGCCAACCGGGGTACGGACGCGGTCGTCCGCAGCTCCGACGTCATCACCGTCCCCGGCGGCGGCCAGGGCACCCGCGAGCCCGTCGACACCGCGCTCGTCCAGCGGATCGAGGCGGTGCCGGGAGTGGCCGCGGCCGCCCCGAACATCACGGGCGCCGGCCAGCTCGTCGGGGCCGACGGCAAGGCCGTCGGCGGGAAGGGCCCGCCCACCCTCGCCGGCAACTGGATCGAGGACGCGCAGCTCAACCCGTACACCCTCACCGGGGGCCGGGCCCCGAAGGTGCCCGGCGAGGTCGTGATCAACCGCGGCGCGGCCAGGTCCGGCAAGCTGCGGATCGGTGACACGACGGTGCTGCGCACGCCCGATCCGGTCCGGGTGACGATCGTCGGCGTGGCCGCCTTCGGCGGCGAGGACGGCATGGGGCAGACCACGTTCACCGGCCTCACCCGGGCCGACGCGGAGCGCTACCTCACCCCGAAGCCGGGCCTGGCGTCGACCATCCAGGTGCGCGCGGGACCCGGCGTCGGCCAGCGGGAGCTCGCCGAGCGGCTCGCGCCCGTGCTGCCCGCGAACGTCGAGGCGATCACCGGGCAGCAGGCCACGGACGAGAGCCTCACCATGATCTCCGGCACATTCCTGAAGATCTTCACCTCACTGCTGCTGGTCTTCGCGGGCATCGCCCTGCTGGTGGCGACCTTCAGCATCCACAACACCTTCGCGATCGTGGTGGCCCAGCGGACCCGGGAGAACGCGCTGCTGCGGGCGCTGGGCGCGTCCCGCCGCCAGGTGCTCGGCTCGACGCTCGTCGAGTCCGCGGTCGTCGCGGTCGTCGCCTCGACCGCCGGACTCCTCGGCGGCATCGGGGTCGCGGCCGGACTCCAGGCGCTGTTCCCGGTGGTCGGCTTCCCGTTCCCCGACGGTGACCTGGTGATCGGCGTGACCGCCCTGGTCCTGCCGTTCCTGGTCGGGCTGCTGGTGTGCACCGGCTCGGCGCTGCTGCCCGCCGTACGGGCCGGGCGCACCGCGCCGCTGGCCGCACTGCGGGAGACCGCCGTGGACACCTCCGGTGCCTCGCGCAATCGTGCCGTGCTGGGCACGCTCGCCGCGGTGACGGGCATCGCGCTGACCGTGACGGGCGCGGCGGGCACGCCCGACGTCTGGCTCACCGGCGGCGGCTCGGTGCTCACCCTGGCCGCGTTCGTGGTCCTCGGACCGGTCGCGTCCTCGTACGCGGTACGGCTGCTGGGCGCCCCGCTGGCCCGGCTGCGCGGGGTGACCGGCGGACTGGCCCGGCGCAACGCGCTGCGCAGCCCGAAGCGCACGGCCGCCACCGCGACCGCGCTGATGATCGGGGTGGCGGTCGTCTCCCTGTTCACGGTCTTCGGCGCCTCGCTCAAGGCGACGATGGACCGGACGGTGTCGCGGTCCTTCGCGGGTGATGTCGCCATCAGCGCCCCGGTGTTCGGGGCGGGCGGCAGCGGACTCAGCCCGAAACTGGCCCCCGCCGTGGCCGCGCTGCCACAGGTGCGGACCGCGGTCGGGCTCGGCAGGGGCGTCGCGAAGGTCGACGGCGGCGGCCGCGCGCTGACCGTCACGGATCCGGCGGCGCTCGCTACCGTCCTCGACCTCGGTACGGTCGACGGTTCGCTCACCGGCCTCGGCGCCGACGGCATCGCGGTCGCCAGGGACGAGGCGGACAAGCACGGCTGGACGACCGGCAGTACGGCCTCGCTGGTCTTCACCGACGGGAAGCGGCTGCCCTTCACCGTGGCGGCGGTCTACGAGCGGGCGGACCTGGCGGGCGACTACGTCATCACCCGCGAGGCCTGGGCCCCGCACCGGGTGCAGGACTCCGACACCCTCGTCGCGGTCGCCTTCAAGGACGGGGTGTCCACGGGCGACGGCAAGGGAGCGGTCGAGAAGGTGGCGGCAGAGTACGGCGGTCCCACGGTGCAGACCCGCGCCGAGTACGCCAAGTCCTCCGCGTCGGCCATCGACATGATGCTGACGCTGGTCTACGCACTGCTGGCGCTCGCCGTGCTCATCGCGCTGCTGGGCATCGCCAACACCCTCACCCTGGCGGTGCACGAGCGCACCCGGGAACTGGGGCTGCTGCGCGCGGTCGGCCAGACCCGGTCGCAGCTGCGGGCGATGGTGCGCTGGGAGTCGGTGCTGGTCGCCGCGTTCGGCACCGTCGGCGGTCTCGGCCTCGGCGCCTTCCTCGGCTGGGCGCTGGTGAAGGCCACCGACAGCTCGGGGACGAGCGCCTTCGCGGTGCCGCCGGCCCAGCTCGCGGTGGTGCTGCTGGTCGGCCTGGTCGCGGGGGTCCTCGCGGGATGGCGCCCGGCACGCCGGGCGGCCCGGCTGGACGTCCTGCGGGCCATCGCCACGGAATGAGCCGTCAGGGCATCCGGGGGAGAACGGATCCGACGAAAACAGGTCGGCTCCGAACGGGCCCGGCCCGGGCATGGTCCCGGCCCGGGCATGGTCCCGGACCGGGCACGGCCCCGGCCGCCGCGTCCCGCACAGGGGGACACGGCGGCCGGGGCCGTCGGGAGGTCAGGCCGCGGCGGCGACGGCGGGAACCCGCCGGGCTGCCGGGCGCCTGCGCGGCGCCGGTGCCGGAGCCTCGACATGCAGGCTGAACCAGACCACCTTGCCGCCGTCCGGTACCGGATCGGCTCCCCAACTGTCGCTGAGCGCCGCCACCATGGCGAGCCCGCGGCCGCCGGTGGCGAGCGGCTCGGGGGAGCTGACCTGGGGCAGCTGGGGATCGCTGTCCAGGACGGATACGGTCAGCCGGCCCGAGACCAGGGTCAGTTGGACCGAACAGTGCTTGTCGGATCCGGCGTGCCGGTAGACGTTCGCCAGCAGTTCGGTGATACCCAGCAGGGCGGTGTCGAGCAGCGGGTCGAGATGCCAGTAACGCAGCTGCGCTGCAACGATTCGGCGTATCTGCTGGATGCGGGACGGCAGTGCTTCGAGTTCCAGCGTGCACTGTCGGTCGGCTTGCATGATCACGGCTGCGACTCCCTCCGCGGCGAGGGCCGGCCGCCGTGTCGGAAGCCGTGTCCTGAACCGCTCGGAATGAGAACACCTGAGCGAAAATGCGTAGAGTGACTGCTGCAGTACTCCGTGATGTGACTTCAGAGTCACCCCCCGTGGCGGGATCCGCAACCCGCATGGTGCCGCGCGCCTCCCGCGGGGCCCTCCGACCCGCTGTCCGTCGGCCAGAACTCCGGCTCCGGCGGCCCGGCGGAGGCCGGCTCCGTTCCGCCCGCGAAGGGCGCGCCAGGGTGCCTTCGAGCGGGTCCGGCGGCGAGGGGCGACCGGCTGCCTGGTGCGCGACAGGGGGCGGATCAGGTCGTTATGATCCGAAATGGCCCGGCGTGCCGCCGGGGACCGGCACGAGCGGAGGCTGGCGCGGTGGGCACGATCGAGCGGGCGGACGACAGCGGCTGTACGCGCACGGTGGACGTGGACCGGACGGACCACGGGTACCGGGAGTGGCTCAAGGAGGCCGTCCGCAAGGTCCAGGCGGACTCCAACCGTTCGGCCGACACCCATCTGCTGCGCTTCCCGCTGCCCCTGGAATGGGGCATCGACCTGTATCTGAAGGACGAGTCGACGCATCCGACGGGTTCCCTCAAGCACCGGCTGGCCCGTTCGCTCTTCCTGTACGGCCTCTGCAATGGCTGGATCCGGCCGGGCAAACCGGTGATCGAGGCGTCCAGCGGTTCGACGGCGGTCTCCGAGGCGTACTTCGCGACGCTCATCGGGGTCCCGTTCATCGCGGTGATCCCGCGGACGACGAGCCAGGAGAAGCAGCGGCTGATCGAATTCCACGGCGGGCAGTGCCACTTGGTGGACGATCCGCACACCGTCTACGCGGTGTCCGCCCGGCTCGCCGCCGACTCCGGCGGCCACTACATGGACCAGTTCACCTACGCCGAGCGAGCCACCGACTGGCGCGGCAACAACAACATCGCCGAGTCCATGTTCGAGCAGCTGAAGCTGGAGCGGTATCCCGAGCCGGCCTGGATCGTCGCCACCGCGGGGACCGGCGGCACCTCCGCCACCATCGCCCGCTACGTCCACTACACCCAGCGCGACACCCGGATCTGTGTCCCCGACCCGGAGAACTCCTGCTTCTTCGACGGCTGGGTCACCGGCGACCAGGGCGTGACCAGCGACGCCTCCTCCCGGATCGAGGGCATCGGACGGCCGCGCATGGAGCCGAGCTTCGTGCCGGGCGCCATCGACCGGATGATGAAGGTGCCGGACGCGGCGTCGGTCGCGGCGGTGCGGGCGCTGGACGCCGCGATCGGCCGCAAGGCCGGCGGCTCGACGGGGACCGGGCTGTGGAGCGCCTTCAAGATCATCGCGGAGATGGTCGCGGCGGGGGAGACCGGCAGCGTCGTCACCCTGATCTGCGACCCCGGCGACCGCTACCTCGACAAGTACTACTCCGACGACTGGGTCGCCGAGCAGCACCTGGACATCGCCCCGTACACGTCCGCCATCGAGCACTTCCTCGCCACGGGCGCCTGGCCGAGCTGAGCTCCCGTCCCCTCCGGGCGGTCCCTCCAGGCGATCTCTCCGAGCGGGTGCTTCAGCCGACCATCGCGTCGTCCGGGGAGCCGGCGGCGATCGCCGCGAGGGTGCCGAGCGCCGTGGAGAGCGTGTCGGGCGGCGGCGAGGCGAGGGCGACCCGGACCGCGTTCGGTGCGCTGTGCGGAGCCACGGCGAACGCCGCGGCCGGGGTCACCGCGATACCGCGCCGGGCCGCCGCGGCGACGAACGTCTCGGCCCGCCAGGGCTCGGGCAGGTCCCACCAGACGAAGTAGCAGGACGGGGCGGTGCGTACCCGGAAGCCCGCGAGCCGCCGGGCCGCGATCTCCTGGCGCAGCGTCACGTCCTCGCGCTTGGCACGCCCGACGGCCGCCACCGTGCCGTCCGTCATCCAGCCGGTCGCCGCGTCGAGCGCGAAGCCGGCCGATGTCCAGGCACCGGAGCGCAGCGCGGTCGCGATCCGGTCGGTGAGGCCAGGGGGCGTCACGGCGAAGCCGACGGTGAGGCCCGGGGCGAGCCGTTTGGACAGGCTGTCGACGACCACGGTGTGCTCGGGGGCCCAGGCGGCCAGCGGGGGCGGGCCGTCGGACAGGAAGGCCCAGATGGTGTCCTCCACCGCGTGCACACCGGTACGGCGCAGCACGTCGGCGAGTTCGGCGCGGCGCCGCTCCGGCATCGTCGTCGCCAGCGGATTGTGCAGGGTCGGCTGGAGGTAGACGGCGGCCAGCGGGGCGCTGCGATGGGCGGCCAGCAGGGCGTCGGGCAGCAGTCCGTTCTCGTCCTGGGCGAGCGGGACGAGGGTGACGCCGAGCCGGGCGGCGATGGCCTTCACCACCGGATAGGTGAGCGCTTCCACGCCGAGGCGGCCGCCGGTGGGCACCAGTGCGGCGACGGCGGCGGCGATCGCCTGCCGGCCGTTGCCGGCGAAGAGCACCCGCGCCGGATCCGGTGCCCAGCCGGCCCCGGTGAGCAGCGCGGCAGCCGCCTCGCGCGCCGGAGGAGTGCCGGCCGGGCCCACCGGCCGCAGGGCGTCCGCCAGTACATCGGTCCGCAGCAGCCGGCCGAGCCCCTCGCCCAGCAGGGCGGTCTGCCCCGCCACCACCGGGTAGTTCAGCTCCAGGTCGACCGGCGCGGCGGCCGGCTCGGCCAGTGCCGGCCCCGGCGTCCGCGGGGCGGCCCGGACGAACGTGCCGCGCCCGACCTCGCCGACCACCAGACCGCGCCGGGCCAGTTCGCGGTAGACCCGGTTCGCCGTCGAGTTCGCGATGCCGTGCCGGCGGGCGAACGCGCGCTGCGTGGTGAGCCGGTCGCCCGGCCGCAGCCGGCCGGCACCGATGTCCGCCGCGACCGCGTCGGCGACCGCCCGGTAGTCCTCCATCACGCGCTCCGTCCCGTTCCACATTGCACCGAGAACAAGATAAACATTGCACTCCCTCATAGCCAGTCCTAACATCGGGCGGGGGACCGGCCGCGACGGACAACGCGGCCGGACGAAAGAGAAAGTACCGGTGGAGAGCGCGATGACGGCGGCAACGGCACAGGTCAACGGCATCACCGTCGGATACGAGGACGCGGGTGCGGGCGACCCGCTGGTCCTGGTCCACGGCCATCCCTTCGACCGCTCGATGTGGGCACCCCAGGTCGGTGCATTCGCCGGGGAACGGCGGGTCGTCGCCCCCGACCTCCGCGGCTACGGCGCCACCACCGTCGTCCCCGGCACGACCCCGCTGGAGACCTTCGCCCGGGACATCGCGGCCCTGCTCGACCACCTCGGCCTGGACCGGGTCGTCATCGGCGGTCTGTCGATGGGCGGCCAGATCGTCATGGAGTTCTGCCGGCTCTTCCCCGACCGGGTCCGCGGCCTGCTGCTCGCCGACACCTTCCCGGAGGCCGAGACCGAGGACGGCAAGCGGGTACGGCGTGACATGGCGGAACGGCTGGTGCGCGAGGGGCTGAAGGGGTACACCGACGAGGTGCTGCCCAAGATGGTCGCGCCCCACAACATCGCGGCGCTGCCCGCCGTCGCCGACCACGTGCGCGGCATGATGTACGGCGCTCCGCCCGAGGGGGCGGCGGCGGCCCTGCGGGGGCGCGCCGAACGACCCGACTACGTGGACCTGCTGGGCCGGATCGCCGTGCCCGCCCTCGTCGTGGTCGGCCGGGACGACGAGTACACCCCGGTCACCGACGCGGAGGCCATGCACCGGCGGATCGCCGGATCCGAGCTGGTCGTCATCGAGGGTGCCGCCCATCTGCCGAACCTCGAACGCCCGGACGAATTCAACGCGGCGCTGGACCGCTTTCTGACCCGAGTTATGACGAAAGCCTGACGTCAGGGCGCCGCCCCTGGCCAGCGGCTGTTCGACGTGCTCGAATCGACCTATGGAAGAACCCCGCGTGGACGATGCCCCCGACGACCCGGGGGAAGAGAACGAACGGCACGGTGCGCCGGTCGGGCGGCGCGTCGTGCTGGGAATGCTGGGGCTGGGCGCCGCGGGGGTCGCGCTGGGCAGCCATGTGCAGGACCGTATCGACGCGGTGCTCGCCGAGGTGAGCGCCAAGGACCCCACCGGGGTGACGGGACTGCTGCCCGGCGGCGGGGGATTCCGCTACTACTCGGTCACCTCGTCGGTGCCCAAGCGCAACGCCGAGAACTACCGGCTCACGGTCGGCGGGCTGGTCGACCGCCCCATGACCTACCGGCTCGCCGACCTGCAGGCCATGCCGCAGCAGCGGCTGGTGCACGACGTCCAGTGCGTGACCGGCTGGCGGGTGCCGAAGACCGCCTTCTCCGGTGTGCGGCTCTCCGCGCTGCTGGCCGCCTCAGGGGTGCGGCCGGAGGCGACCGCCATCCGGTTCGACTGCTTCGACGGCGCCTACACCGAGAGCCTCACGCTGCAGCAGGCCCGCCGCAGCGACGTCATGGTGGCGCTCACGATGCAGGACAAGCCGGTCACCCACGCCCACGGCGGCCCGGTCCGGCTCTACGCGGCGCCCATGTACTTCTACAAGTCCGCGAAGTGGCTCTCGGGGATCACCCTCACCAAGAGCGTCGAACCCGGTTACTGGGAGAAGCTCGGCTACGACGTCGACGCCTGGGTCGGAAAGTCGAACGGACGGTCCGATGACCCCACTTCCTGACGCCCCGGCCGCACCGACCGCCCCACGGCAGCCGGCACGGCGGCTGCGCCGCTTCAGCCGCGCCGAACGCTGGGTGCACCGCGGCACCGCCTGGCTGATGGGCATCTGTGTCTTCACCGCCGCCTGTCTCTATCTGCCCCCGCTCTCCGAACTCGTCGGCAGACGGCGGCTGGTGGTGACCGTCCATGAGTGGTCCGGCCTGATGCTCCCGGCGCCGCTGATCGCGGGGATGTTCTTCCGCGCGCTGCGAGCCGACCTGAGCCGGCTCAACCGCTTCGGCCGGCACGACTGGCACTGGCTGCGCACCGTACTGCGCAAGCGCAGCAAGGAGGGAGTGCCCGCGGGCAAGTTCAACGCGGGCCAGAAGCTCTACTCGGCCTTCATCGCGGGAGCGGTGCTGGTGATGATCGGCACCGGGCTGCTGATGTGGTTCACCCACCTCGCCCCGGTGCTCTGGCGGACCGGCGCCACCTTCGTCCACGACTGGCTGGCACTGCTGCTCGCCGCCGGCATCACCGGACACGTCTGGATGGCCAGTAAGGACCCGGAGGCGCGGCTGGGCATGCGGACCGGAAGCGTGGCCTCGTGGTGGGCGCGGCGCGAACACTCGCTGTGGAAGCCGGACGACAAGGACTGAGCGGGCTGACAGAGTTGACGGCCTGACGGAGTTGACGGACTGACGGGGTGGGCGGCGGGGCCGGCCGCGGGCCGGCTCTGCGGAGGGGCGGCCTCCGTTCCTAGCTGTTACGGGCCGGTCACCTGGAGTCCGCCGGTGGGACATCCTCCTTTCCGGGCACGCGCCTAGCGTCGCGATATGACGACCTCTCAGGCGCCGCCGGTCCAGCGGGTGTCCGCGACCGAGGAGCCGCGGGCCGCGCCGGCCGGCGGACCGGCCGCGCCGCCCACCCCGCCGCCGCGCGCCCGGCGCTCCCGGGCGCCGCGTCCGCGGCTGCCGCTCACCGGTCCCGTACGGCTCGTCGTGTCGGCCGTGATCGCCCTGGCCGCGCTCGCCGCGCTCTGCGCTGCCGCCGTCCTCGGCGCGGTCGACGTCCGGGGCAACGCCTCCGACCTGGGCACGACCGTCTCCCAGCGGGCGGCCGTCGCCGCCGAACTGCGGTTCGCGCTCGCCGACCTCGACGCCCAGCGGGCCAACTCCCTGGTGCCGGACCACTCGGCGCTCCAGCCGGACGTGGAGGTCGGCAACCGGCTGCTCGCACTGATCACCGCGCAGCAGCGCCGCACCGAGGTCAGTGGACTGCTGCGGCAGCTCGGTGCCGACACCGCCCAGGGCGACCGGGTCCGCTCCCTGCTCGACGCGCTCGGCCGCTACGACGACGCCAGCGCCCGCTCCTCCTACGTGGACGAGACCCAGCCCAACCGCCCGGCGGGAACTCCGCCGCACGCCGCCGTCGCCCTGTCCTCCGAGGCCGCCGACGTACTGCGCAACGAGCTGCTGCCCGTCGCGGCGGCGCTGTCGGAGACCTACGCCCAGCAGGCCGCGCACCTGGAGTCGGAGACACAGGACAGCGCGAAATGGTCGGCGGGCCTCGTCGGGGTGCTCGGTGTTCTCACCCTCGGCTTCCTCCTGTGGTGGCAGCGGGACCTCGCCCGCCGCTACCGGCGGGTCTTCAACCCGGCGCTGGTGGCCGCCACCGTCGCCGCGCTGGTCGTCACCCTGGCGGGCGCGCTCTCCTTCGCCTCGGCGGCGTCCGAGGTCGGCGCCGCGGGCCGGGAGGGACTGCGTCCCTGGTCCCGGCTGGCCGAGGCCCGCGCGGTGGCCGCCGATGCCGCCGCCACCCAGAGCCGCTGGCTGGTCCACGACACCGACTCGGCCGGCTACCAGCGCGAGCGGTTCGACACGCTCACCCGCCGGCTCGACGTGCTCCTCGCCCCCGAGTCGTACGCCACGGCCGCGGAGCGCCCCGCCTACCAGGAGGTCCTCACCCGCTACGGCCACTTCCGCGCCGACGACCGGAAGCTGCGCGACCTGCGCGCCGCCGGCCGGCTCGACGAGGCGGTCACGGTGCTCACCGAAGTCGGCCGCGGCCAGGTCGCGTTCGACTTCTGGGACTTCGCCACCACCCTGGACGCGCTCGCGGACCACCAGCGGTCCGACTTCGACCTGCACACCGGCCGCGCCCGCTCGGCCCTCGCCGGCTGGCCCGCGGTCCCCGCCGGCGCGCTGGCCGCCGCGGCGGTCCTCGTCCTGCTGGGAATCCGCCCCCGGCTGGCCGAGTACCGCTGACGAACGGAAGCTAGGGCGTGCGTCGAAAGGAGCGCTGTTCGCCCGGAGGGCGTGGCCCACGGCGTCCGGTGGGTGCGCTCGCATGGCGGAGGGTCGTTCTCGTACTGGACGTACGTGGGCGAGCCCGACAACGCAGCGAGGGTGCGTGCCAGGCGTCGTGGGCCAGCCGGGACTTGCGCAACACGCCCTAGCTACCGGGCGGCGGCGCCGTGCTCGCGCGGGCCATGAGGCGCGGCAGGTCGTCCTGGATCTCGCGGGCGGGGTTCCCGTCCAGGAGGCTGAGCAACTGCTCGGCGGCATGGCGGCCGAAGCTGCTGGTGTCGCGGACGAGCGCGGTCAGCGCGGGGTGCGCGCTGCGGCAGAGCACGGAGTCGTCCCAGGCCACGAGGGACAGATCGCCGGGGACCGCGAGGCCGCGCTCGTTGGCGACGGCGAGACCGGCCATGGCCAGGACGTCGTTGTCGTAGACGATCGCGGTCGGCGGCCGGGGTCGGGCGAGGGCCCGGCGGGTGGCCTCGGCGCCTTCGGTGTCCGAGTAGTCGGTGCTGATGGAGTGGACGTCGGGCAGCCCGCGGCGGGCGGCCTCGGCGTGCAGCGACCGGATCCGGCGCTGGGTGTGCGCGAGGTGCGGCAGGCCGGCGATGTGCAGGATCCTGCGGTGCCCCAGCCCGTACAGATGGTCGACGATCGAGGCCATGGCGCCCGCGTCGTCGGCCCACACGGTGGAGATGCCGGAGTGCGCGGGTGTGCCCGGGGCGAGCGCGCCGATCACGACGGCGGGCAGGCCGAGTTCGTCGAGCAGCGCCGGCCGCGGGTCGTCGAGCCGGGGGTCGACGACGAGCAGCCCGTCGACCCGGCGTTCGGCCCACCAGCGGCGGTAGATCGCGCACTCCTCGCCGAGATCCTCGACGACCTGGAAGAGCAGCCCGAGATGACGCCGCGCCAGCACCTCCTGGATGCCCGAGACGAGTTGCAGGAAGAACGACTCGACGCCGAGCGTGTGCGCCGGCCGGGCCAGGACCAGGCCGACGGTGGCGGCGCCCTCCCCGGACAGCGCCCGCGCCGCGGTGCTGGGGCGCCAGCCCAGCTGTTCCGCGACCCGGCGGACCCGGTCGCGGGTGGCGGGGGAGACGCCGGGCCGGTCGTTGAGCGCGAAGGACACGGCGCTCTCGGAGACACCCGCGCGCTGCGCGATGTCCTTCATCGTCGGTCGGCGGGCCGGAGTGCGGCGCACGGGATCCATGGCTGGATTATGTCCTACTCCGGGGCCGGAGTGCGACCGGCTACTAATGCGCTTGAGCTAATGACTACTAAAGCGCATTAGTTTTGTGGCCTGAACTGCTCTCACCTGCACATATGTGAGATGGCGCGAATTCATCTCCGGTTAACCGTTGACGTTGCTCGCAACGCGGGTGCAGCCTTACGTCGCCCCCCTCCTGGCCCGAGCGAAGGAGCTTGTCAGCCATGTCCGTATCCAGTGGAAGAACCCGTGGAGAGCGCGGCAGCAGCCGCGGCGCCACCCGTAGAACAGCCGTTGTCGTCGTCCCCCTGCTGCTGTCGGCGCTGACGCTGACCGCCTGCGGATCCGGCGGGGACGATGCCGGCAGCAGTGCCGACGGCAAGATCGAGGGCGACATCAGCTTCCAGACCTGGAACCTGCGGGCGAACTACAAGGACTACTTCGAGGGCCTGGCCAAGGACTTCGAGAAGCAGAACCCCGGCGTCCATGTGAAGTGGCTCGACCAGCCCGCCGAGAACTACGCGGACAAGCTCAGCGCGGACGCGGCAGGCGGCACGCTCCCCGACGTCGTCAACGTCTCGCCCGACCTGTCGTACCCGCTGGCCAAGGCCGGCGTGATCATGAGCCTGGACAAGGAGCCCGCCGCTGCCAAGTTCAAGGGCGACTACACGCCCGAGGCGTGGAAGGGCAATGAACTGCCGGGTCTGGAGGGCTCGTACGCCTTCCCCTGGTACCTCAACACCGGCCCGCTCTTCTACAACAAGACGCTGTTCCAGAAGGCCGGCCTCGACCCGGCCAAGCCGCCGAAGACCTACGACGAGCTCTTCGCGGACGCCAACACCATCGCGGTGAAGTCCGGCGGGAAGACCGCCACCCTCGCGGGCACCCCGTCCATCGAGGACTTCGGCCGCTACGGCGTCCCGCTGATGAACGCCGACGCGACCAAGTTCACGTACAACGACGCCAAGGGCACCGAGCTGCTCACCAAGTACCTGGAGCTGTTCAAGAACGGCGGCCTCGATTCCCAGGCACTGACCAGCGGCCCGGACGCCGTCGGCCAGAAGTTCCTGCAGCAGAAGGTCGCGATGAACCCGGGCAGCGCGCACGACCTGGGCACCTTCAAGCAGAACGCGCCCGACCTGTACAAGAACCTCGGCATCACCGACGCGCCCAACAACACCGGCCACCCCAACATGTACGTGATGGGCATGGCGGTGAACAGCAAGAGCAAGCACAAGGCCGCGGCCATCGCCTTCGCGCACTTCATCACCGACAAGCAGAACCAGGAGTCGTTCGCGCACAAGGTCGCGATCTTCCCGAGCACCGCCGGCTCGCTGGACCAGCCGTACTGGACCCAGGACGACGGCACCGACGAGGGCCGCATCCGGGTCGCCTCCGCGCGGCTGCTCAAGGGCGCGGTGAACTACACGCCGGTCGTGATGACCGACGAGATGAAGACCATCCTCAAGAACGAGGTGGCGAAGGCGCTGCAGGGCAAGAAGTCGCCGCAGCAGGCTCTGGACGACGCGGTCAGCCAGAGCGACAAGCTGCTCAAGCAGAGCTGAGCGGGCGGACCCGACATGAGTGCACGGACCCACCGGGCCGCCAGCCCCTGGCTGTTCCTGCTGCCCGGCCTGGTGATCATCGCCGCGTTCAGCCTCTACCCGTTCATCAGCACCGTCGGCACGGCCTTCACCGACGCCCGCACCCTGACCCCGGGCCACTGGGTGGGGCTGCGGAACTTCCAGGACATGCTGGACGACGAGCAGTTCTGGACCGGGCTGCGCAACAGCACGCTGTACGTGCTGCTCGTGGTGCCGTGCACCGTGCTGCTGCCGCTCCTGCTGGCCCTGCTCGTCCAGAAGCAGGTCCCCGGCATCGCTTTCTTCCGCTCCTCCTTCTACACCCCGGTCGTCGCGTCGGTCGTCGTGGTCGCGCTCATCTGGGTGTGGATGCTGGACGACCGCGGGCTGGTCAACGGGATCCTCGGGTACTTCGGGACCGGCCCGGTGGAGTTCCTCAGCGACCAGTGGCTGCTGCTGTTCAGCGCGATGGCGCTGACGGTGTGGAAAGGCCTCGGCTACTACATGATCATTTACTTGGCGGCGCTGGCCAACGTGCCGAAGGAACTGCACGAGGCGGCCGCCGTGGACGGTGCCGGAGCGGTCCGCCGCTTCATCAGCATCACCGTCCCGGCGGTCCGCTCCACCATGGTGCTGGTCGGCGCGCTGTCGTCGGTGGCGGCCTTCAAGGTCTTCACCGAGGTCTATCTGATGGCGGGCCCGACCGGCGGGCCGGCCGGCGAGGACACCACCATCGTCATGCTCGTCCAGCGCGTCGGCACCGGACTGTCGGGGCGCACCGGATACGCCTCCGCGCTCTCCGTGGTGATCTTCGTGGTCACGCTGGTCCTGATGCTGCTGGTGCTGCGTGCCGACCGCAAGGACGGTGAGTGACATGGGCGGCCGTATGCCCCGCTGGCAGCTCGTCCTCCGCTACGTCCTGCTGCTCGCCGTCCTGGCCGTCACCATCGGCCCGTTCCTGTGGCAGCTGAGCACCTCGCTCAAGGGCCCGACCGAGGACATGTACAGCTACCCGCCGAAGCTGCTCCCCGAGCATCCGACGCTGGACAACTACTCGGGCGTCGCGGACATCATCCCGGTCTGGGAGTACGCCCTGAACTCGCTCAAGGTCGCGGCGGCCAGCGTCGTCACCAACTGCGTGGGCTCCGCCCTGGCCGGTTACGCGCTCGCCCGGCTGCGCTTCCGCGGCCGCAAGCTCGCGACCACCGCCTTCGTCATGGCGCTGCTGGTGCCGTTCGAGTCCATCTTCATCGCGCAGTTCACCACCATGCGCGATCTGCAGCTGAACAACACCCTCATCGCCGTCGTGCTGCCCGGCTGCATCGGCGCGATGAACGTGCTGCTGATGCGGAACGCGTTCAGCCACCTCCCGTACGAGATCGAGGAGGCCGCCGTCATCGACGGCGCCAACGTCTGGCAGCGCTTCGTACGGATCGCGCTGCCCTCGGTCAAGGGCACGCTGGCGGTCGTGGCGATCTTCTCGTTCATGGGCGCCTGGGACGACTTCCTCTGGCCGCTGATCGTGCTGTCCGACCCGGACAAGTACACGCTGACCGTCGGGCTGAACTTCCTGCACGGCACGTTCGCCAACAACCCCAGGCTCGTCGCCGCCGGGACCATCATCGCTGTAGCCCCGCTCATCGTCATGTTCGCCTGCCTGCAGCGGTACTTCTTCCGCGGCGTGGGCGAAGGCGCCGTCAAGGGCTGAGCCTCCGCTCCCCTTCTCCCCGCACTGAGGACACCGCACCGGATGAACGCAATGCGCTTCGGCGTCAACTACACGCCCACGCGCGGCTGGTTCCACCACTGGCTCGACTTCGACCTCGACGAAGTCCGCGCCGACCTGGACTCCATCGCCGCCCTCGGCCTCGACCACATCCGGGTCTTCCCGCTCTGGCCGGTCTTCCAGCCGAACCGCACTCTGATCAGGCCGCGCGCCGTCGAACAGCTCGTCCAGCTGGTCGACGCGGCCGCCGAGCGCGGCCTCGACACCGCGGTCGACGGGCTGCAGGGCCACTTGTCCAGCTTCGACTTCATCCCCTCCTGGACCACCACCTGGCACCGCCGCAACCTCTTCACCGACCCCGACGTCATCGACGGCGAGGTCAGCTATCTGCGCACGCTCGCGGCGGCGCTCGCCGGCCGGCCCGGCTTCCTGGGCATGACCATCGGCAACGAGATCAACCAGTTCTCCTCAGGACCGCACCCCGACCCCGACCGGATCACCCCCGCCCAGGCCGAGTCCTGGCTGCGGCGGGTGTTGGCCGCATGCGAGGAGGGCGCGCCCGGCAAGTTCCATCTGCACGCGTCCTACGACGCGGCCTGGTACCAGGACGACCACCCCTTCACCCCCGGCCACTCCGCCCAGCTGGGTGCCGCGACCGCCGTCCACTCCTGGGTGTTCAACGGCACCGCGCAGCGCCACGGCCGTACCGGCACCGCCACCGAGCAGCACGCCGCCTATCTGATCGAACTGTCGAAGGCCTGGGCCACCGACCCGCACCGGCCGGTGTGGCTGCAGGAGGTGGGCGCGCCCGCCCCGCACATCCCGGCCGGGCACGCCGCCGAGTTCACCGAGGCCACCATCGCCGCGGCGCTGGACTGCCCGGACGTGTGGGGCGTCACCTGGTGGTGCTCGCACGACGTGGACCGCGCGCTCGCGGACTTCCCCGAGCTGGAGTACAGCCTGGGACTGCTCACCACCGACCGCACGGTCAAGCCGGCGGGCGCGGCCGTCGCCCGCGCCGTCGAACAGTGGCGCGGGCGCGAGCACCGCCCGGCGCCGCGCACCACCGCGCTGGTGGTCGACGCGGGCGACCGGGTGAGCGCGCCCGCCCGCTCCGTGTGCGCGCCCGGCGGGGCCTTCTTCGAGGCGTGGATGCGACTGGCCGCCACTGGTGCCCGGCCCACCGCCGTACTCGCCGAACTCGCGGGCGACGCCGGTCATCTGGCGGCCCGTGGCATCACCGAGGTCCTCACCGTCGATCAGGTCGAACACCCCTAGGGAGCGCACCGATGACCGAGCACCGCAGCTCTGCCGACCCCGCCTCCGCCCTCCCCGCCGCGGACCGGTCCCGGCCCTCCCGCCGCCGGGTCCTGATCGCCGGGGCCGGCACCGCGGGCCTCCTCCTGGCGCCCGGCCTGCCGGCTGCCAGCGCGGCAGCAGGAACCGCACGGAACCTGCAGCCCCACGCCTCGTACTGGTTTCCCGACAGCCTCCCCGCCGGGACACCTGGTGACGGCATCCAGTGGCGCAGCCTCAAGGCGTGGACGCCGGAGACCGACCCGGACCTGGCGTTCAACACCGCGAGCGTCCCGCTCGCGGCGCGCTTCGCGCCCCCGCCCGCCAACACCACGGCCCGCACCGGCCAGGCGCGGATCTCCGGCCTGGCCGCGTTCGACCACACCGCGGGCAACCCCTCCCAGGGCTCCGCCACCGCCGACTACTACGCGCTGACGCACTGGGCGTACCTGGACGAGCTGGTGTTCTGGGGCGGCTCCTCCGGCGAGGGCCTGATCCTCACCCCCAACGCGCCCGTGGTGGACGCCGCGCACCGCAACGGGGTGCCCGTGCTGGGCACCGTCTTCCTGCCACCGGTCGCCTACGGCGGCGATCTGCGGTGGACCCGCGACCTCGTCCAGCGCGGTGCCGACGGCCGGTTCCCGATCGCGGACCAGCTGATCCGGGTCGCGCGGGCGTACGGCTTCGACGGCTGGTTCATCAACGCCGAGACCGGCGGCGGGGACGCGGCGCTCGCCACCGCCATGCGGGACTTCGTCCAATACCTGCGCGCCCACGGCCACGGCCTGCGCGTCACCTGGTACGACGCGATGACCGACACCGGAGCCGTCGACTGGCAGAACGAACTCAACCCGCGCAACCAGGAGTTCTTCACCGCCGCCGACACGATGTTCGTCAACTTCGACTGGAGCAGGTCCGGCCTCGCCGCCTCCGGCACCCTCGCCGGGGAACTGGACCGCAGCCGCTACGCGCTGTGGGCCGGCATCGATGTCGAGTCCCGCGGCTGGGACACCCCGGTCGACTGGGACGCGATCGTCCCCGCCGACGCGCGGCATGTCACCTCGTACGGCTTCTACCGCCCCGAGTGGACCTGGACGAGCCTGCCGGCGGACCGGCGCGCGCCCGGCGACTTCCACGCCCGCGACGACCGCTTCTGGACCGGCCCCTCACTTGATCCCTCGGCGCCGCGCGGCGGCACCGGAGGCTGGCGGGCACCGGCCGAATCCGTCGCCGACCGCTCCACGCTCACCGCACTGCCGTTCGCGACCACCTTCAACACCGGGCACGGCCTGCGCTGGTACGAGCACGGCACCGCGTCCTCCGACACCGCCTGGAACCACCTCGGTCTGCAGGACCGGCTGCCCGGCCGCCGCTGGGTGGTGCACACCGCCGGCGCCCGGCCGGCGGTGGCCTTCGACTTCGCCGACGCCTGGCGCGGCGGCAGCAGCCTGCTGGTGGACGGAGCGCTCGACGCCCCGGCCACGCTGGAGCTGTACGCCGCCCGACTGCCGCTGACGGGTGGCGCGGTGGTGGAACTGACCCACCGCACCGACCCCGGTTCCGGCCCGGTCCGGGTGGAGGTGGCCGTCGCCCTCGACGGCCCGGGCACGCCCGGCACGCCGCCGCGCTTCCGGTACGTCCCCGCCGGGTCCCTGCCCGCCGGCGGCCGCGGCTGGACCACGGCGACCGTACGGCTGGGACAGCCGCACGGAAACGTCCTGCACGTCCTCGGCGTCCGGCTCACCGGATCCGGCGGCACGGCGGTCCGCTGGCGGCTCGGCGGTATCGCGGTGCGCGATGCCGCTCCGAAACCCCCCGCCCGGCCCGGCCTGCCGGCCGTCACCTCCTCGGCCACCGCCGCGGACGGCACCTCGGCCGCCCTGCGCATCGGCTGGCGCCGCTCGGCCGGCCCGGTCCGGCACTACGAGGTGCACCAGGTGCTGCCCGGGGGCGGCCGGCGCTTCCTCGGCGGGACGCCCGGCACCGCCTACTACCTGCCCGCCCTGCGGCGTACCGCCGGTGAGGCCGTCACCCGGCTCGAAGTCCGCGCCGTCGGCGAGCTGTTCACCTCCTCCGCCCCGTCGTCCGCCGCGTTCACCTGGATCTAAGGAAACCCACCCTCATGCACAGCAACCGAACCGTCACCGAGGACCGGCTCAAGCGGGTCCTCGACGAACGCATCCGCCCCGCCGTCTATCCGCAGTCGGTGCCGCTGGACATCGGGATCTGGAACGCCCCCGGCGAGCCCGTCCCGGTGGCCGAGGGCCTGGCGGCGCCCCGTACGCCCATCGAGACCGGTGAGCCCTGGGGCCCGCCGTGGGGCACCAGCTGGATCACCGTGACGGGCGTCGTACCCGACGAATGGGCCGGCCGGACCGTCGAGGCGCTGCTGGACCTCGGCTTCGACGAGAACATGCCCGGCTTCCAGTGCGAGGGCCTGGTCTACCGGGCGGACGGCTCGCCGGTGAAGGGACTCAACCCGCGCAACCAGTGGATCCGGATCGGCGCGCCCGTCACCGGCGGCGAGCGGGTGGAACTGCACATCGAGGCCTCGTCCAACCCGGTGCTGCTCGACTACCACCCCTTCCTGCCCACCGACCTCGGCGACAAGGAGACCGCCGGCAGCGAGCCGCAGTACAAGCTCGCCCGGATGGATCTCGCGGTCTTCGACGAGACGGTGTGGGAACTGGTCCAGGACCTGGAGGTGCTCGGCGGGCTGATGGCGGAGCTGTCCACCGACTCACCCCGCCGCTGGGAGATCCTGCGCGCGGTGGAACGCTCCCTGGACGCCGTGGACCTGCAGGATGTCGGCGGCTCGGCGGCCGCGGCCCGCGAGCAGCTGGCCGAGGTGCTCGCCGCACCCGCGCACCGCTCCGCGCATCGCATCAGCGCGGTGGGCCACGCCCACATCGACTCGGCCTGGCTGTGGCCGCTGCGCGAGACCGTCCGCAAGGTCGCGCGCACCACCTCCAACATGACGGCGCTGCTGGAGGAGAACCCGGAGTTCGTCTACGCCATGTCGCAGGCGCAGCAGTACGCCTGGATCAAGGAGCACCGGCCCGAGGTCTACGCACGGGTCAAGAAGGCCGTCGCGGACGGGCGGTTCGTGCCGGTCGGCGGCATGTGGGTCGAGTCCGACACCAACATGCCGGGATCCGAGGCGCTGGCACGGCAGTTCGTGCACGGCAAGCGGTTCTTCCTGGAGGAGTTCGGCATCGACACCGAGGAGGTGTGGCTGCCGGACACGTTCGGCTACTCGGCCGCCCTCCCGCAGATCGTCAAGCAGGCCGGCGCCAAGTGGTTCCTGACCCAGAAGATCTCCTGGAGCGAGACCAACAAGTTCCCGCACCACACCTTCTGGTGGGAGGGACTGGACGGCACCCGGGTCTTCACCCACTTTCCCCCGATCGACACCTACAACGCCCAGCTGTCGGGCAAGGAGGTCGCCCACGCCGTCCGCAACTTCCAGGAGAAGGGCTCCGCGACGCGGTCGCTGGCCCCGACCGGCTGGGGCGACGGCGGAGGCGGCACCACCCGCGAGATGCTCGCGCACGGCAAGCGGCTGGCGGACCTGGAGGGCTCGGCGAAGGTCGTCTTCGAGAAGCCGTCCGCCTTCTTCGAGAAGGCCCACGCCGAATACCCGGACGCTCCGGTCTGGGTGGGGGAGCTCTACCTCGAACTGCACCGGGCCACGCTCACCAGCCAGGCCCGCACCAAGCAGGGCAACCGCCGCAGCGAACACCTGCTGCGCGAGGCCGAACTGTGGGCCGCCACCGCGGCCGTACGGGCCGGCTTCCCCTACCCGTACGAGGACCTCGACCGGATCTGGAAGACCGTCCTGCTGCTGCAGTTCCACGACATCCTCCCCGGCTCGTCCATCGCCTGGGTGCACCGCGAGGCGGAGGCGAAGTACGCGGCCGTCGGCGCCGAACTGGACCGGATCATCGCCGACGCACAGGCTGCCCTCGCGGGCAGCCCCGCCGACGGAACCTCCGTGCTGTTCAACGCTGCGCCGCACGCCCGCTCCGGCGCCCCCGCGGGCGGCGCCGTCGTCACGGCGCCGTACACCGGCGCGGCGGTCACCGCCGTACCGCGCGAGGGCGGCGGATTCGTCCTGGCCAACGGACTGCTGAGGGTGGCGGTCGACGCGCGCGGACTCGTCGTCTCGGTCTACGACCTCGAAGCCGGCCGCGAGACGATCGCCCCGGGCGCCGCCGCCAACCTGCTGCAACTGCACCCCGACTTCCCCAACCGCTGGGACGCCTGGGACGTCGACACGTTCTACCGCAACACGGTCACCGACCTCACCGACGTCGACACCCTGGAACTGGACGCCGTCGGCGGCGGAGTGGCGGCGGTCCGGGTGACCCGGAACTTCGGTTCCTCCCGGGTGGAACAGGTGCTCACGCTGACCGCGGGGGAGCGCCGCCTCGACATCGCCACCGAGGTGGACTGGCACGAGACCGAGAAGTTCCTCAAGGCGGCCTTCCCTCTCGACCTGCACGCCGACCGCACGGCGGCCGAGACCCAGTTCGGCCACCTCTACCGGGCCACGCACACCAACACCAGTTGGGACGCCGCGAAGTTCGAGGCGTGCGCCCACCGGTTCGTGCATCTGGAGGAGCCGGGCTGGGGTGTCGCCGTCGTCAACGACTCGACGTACGGCTACGACGTGACCCGTACCGTACGGCCGGACGCCGAAACCGCACGCACCGGCGGTACCGAGGCCGCACTCAGCAGCGGCACGACGACCACCGTCCGGCTCTCCCTGCTGCGCGCCCCGCGCTTCCCCGACCCGCACACCGACCAGGGCACGCACCGGTTCCGGTACGCGCTGGTCCCCGGCGCCGCGATCGGCGACGCGGTGCGCGAGGGATACCGGATCAACCTGCCCGAGCGGCGGGTGCCGGGCAGCGCGGCGGTGGTGCCGCTGGTCTCGGTGGACCAGGACGCGGTGGTCGTGACGGCCGTGAAGCTGGCGGACGACGGGAGCGGTGACGTTGTGGTGCGGCTGTACGAGTCGGCCGGCGGCCGGGCGAGGGCGCGACTGACGGCGGGGTTCGAGCTGGCGTCGGCCACGGTGTGCGACTTGTTGGAACGTCCGACGGGTGGGGTCGTGGGCGGTGGTTCGGGTGTCGAGCTGTCGTTGCGGCCGTTCGAGATTCGTACCCTGCGGCTGGCTCGGGGCGACGTCTGACCGTTGGTGGTGCGGTCGGGGGCCGGGTCCTCCGGTGGGGGGTTCGAAATCGACTATTTAGGGCCTGGCGGCCCACAAATAGCTCGGCAGCATTTCGAACCCCCCACCTGCGGCCCCGGCCCCCTCACGTCACAGCCGGCCGGAGCGGGGTGTGGGCCTACTTGCGCAGCAGGAGGATGACGCCCGCCACTGCGACGCCCAACACCACAGCCGATGCACCGTAGGCCAGTCGGTGGGAGCGGAGGATGGGGAGGTAGCGGTCGGCGGCCAGGCGGCCGGGGCCGGTCAGGGCGAGGGCGGCGGCGGCCGCGGTCAGCAGCAGTTCGTACTCGACGCCCTGGGGCGCGAAGAAGCCGCCGCCCCACTTCACGGCCAGCGCGTTGACCATGGTGCCGACCACCGCGGCGCCCGCCAGCGGGGTGAGCAGACCGACGGCGAGGCCGAGCCCGCCGAAGGTCTCACTGAGACCCGCCACGACGGCCATCGCCTTGCCGGACGGGTAGCCGCTCATGGTGAAGAACTGGCCGGTCCCGTCGAGGCCGCCCCCGCCGAACCAGCCGAACAGCTTCTGGGCGCCGTGCGCGGCCATGGTGAGGCCGACCGCGAGCCGGAGCAGGAGCAGCCCGGCGTCATAGGCGTGCGGGGTGGCCGCCGCGGTCGCCGGAGCGGGCGCACGGAGGACGGGCGGAGTCAGCTGGGTGGTGGGGGAGGGCATAGGGCGGTTCTCCTGAGGTGGGGGACGTGGCGTGGTTCAAATTCGAACCACTGGTCCGACCGTATCGGCTAATTCGAATTTGAACAACAGCGCTACGATGGCCCCATGGACAACACAAGGTGGCTCGACGAGCAGGAGATGGCGGCCTGGACGGGCTTCCTGGCGGCGAGCAACCTGCTGGGCCGCCGGGTGGAACAGCAACTGAAGGACGACGCCGACCTCTCGCATCCCCAGTACGAGATCCTCACCCGGCTCTCCGCGGCCCCCTGCGGCGAGCTGCGCATGACCGAGCTCGCCGACGCCCTCCTCACCTCCAAGAGCGGGCTGACCTACCAGGTCACCCAGCTGGAGAAGAGCGGCATGGTCCGCCGGCGGTCCTTCCCCGGTGATGTGCGCGGCGTTGTCGCCTGCCTCACGGACGAGGGCTGGGCCAAGGTCCGCGAGACCGCCCCAGGACACGTCGCCCTGGTCCGCGAGCTACTGATCGACGTCCTCACCCGCGAGCAGCTCACCGCCATCGCGGAGGGCCTGGGCGAGGTCAGCCGCCGGTTGCGCGCGTCCACCGTCCGCTGAGTCCGGTAGCCCCGCACCCCCACCTACTCCGCCCCCGCAAGCCGCCGGTCCAGCGCCAGCACCGCGCCACGGAACGCCCGACCCAGCCCCGGCCGCAGCACCCGCATCAAAAGGCGCAGTGGCGCCGGGCCGTCCATCGCGAAGGTCCACTGCACCAGGCTGCCGGGTCCGACCGGCTCCACCCGCCACTCCTCCAACAGGGCCCGCAGTCCTGGGGCGTTGCACGTGTCCGCCCGGTAGACGTAGCGCTTCGGCGCCTCGTCGACCAGTACCGTCTCCTCGAAGCGGACGCCGCCGGCCAGGGCAACATCGCGGCCCACCTCGGTGCGCCGCGCGGATTTCACCGCGGTGAACCACTCCGGGGTGCTCTCGGTGTCCACGGCGATGGCGCGGTAGACCGCCTCCGGGGACGACGTGATGGCGAGGGTGAAGACCAGACGTACGGGCGCGGTGTCGAGGAAGTCCAGTTCGACGCGGCGCAGGGGGCGCGGTGAGCGCGATCGGCGGGCCATGGGCGCACCTTACGTGACGAGCCGTCAGCTGTCTGCGTCGGTGTCCGTCTCACCCGCGACGACCAGGTCCGAGAGGTACTCGGCGATCTCCGCGCGCAGCACCTCGGGGATGCCGGCGTCCGTGACGAGGGTGTCGACGTCCTCGAGGGAGGCGAAGGAACTGAGGCCCACCGTCCCCCACTTGGTGTGGTCGGCGATCACCACGACCCGGCGTGCCGAGCGCACGAACTGCCGGTTGGTCTCCGCCTCCGCCAGGTTCGGCGTGGACAGGCCGGCCTCGACCGAGATCCCGTGCACGCCCAGGAACAGCATGTCGAAGTGGAGCGAGCCGATCGCCCGGTCCGCGACCGGGCCCACCAGGGAGTCCGACGGGGTCCGTACTCCGCCGGTGAGCACCACCGTCGCGGCGCCGTCCCGGCTCTGTGCTCCCGGCCGGCGCTGGGCGGTGTGGAAGACGTCGGCGACCCGCACCGAGTTCGTCACCACGGTCAGGTCGGGTACGTCCAGCAGGTGGTGGGCCAGGGAGTAGGTCGTCGTGCCGCCCGACAGGGCGATCGCGCTGCCCGGTGTCACGAGCTTGGCGGCGGCCCGCGCGATGGCTTCCTTCGCGCCGAGCTCCAGGCCCGACTTCGCCTCGAAGCCCGGTTCGTGGCTGCTCGCCTCGACCACCGGCACCGCGCCGCCGTGCACCTTCTCCACGACACCCTGCCGGGCCAGCGCGTCCAGATCCCGGCGGACGGTCATGTCCGAGACGTTGAGCTTGCGGGTGAGTTCGTTGACCCGTACCCCGCCACGCCGCCTGACCTCGTCGAGGATGAGGGCACGCCGCTGCTCGGCGAGGAGATTCTGGTTGTCGCTCACCCGTGGCCCTGTCTCTCGTCTCATGCGTCCCGTCGACCGCCATCGAACCACGGTCATCCTTCCATGCGGGAGGCATCAGGGCGTGCGGGGGGTGATCGGGGCTCCGCGGCGCGTCCTTGTCACGATTTCGGGTCACATTCCGTACGGAGTGCTGCGCCCGCCCGCGGGGGCGCCGATCCTGGGACTGCACGACAGGACGGGGGACACGTGAGCCGGCATCCTGGACCCGGTACCGCGGAGGCGTGGGAACCGGCACTCGAACTGCTCGTCCACGGCGTCGGCGGCGCCACACCCCAGGGGATGCTCGGTGATCCGCGCACCGTGCGGGTGGCGGGCGACGACACGGCCGGGCTGTACCGGCGGACGGTGGACGCCGACGCCGAACTCCACCCCGGCGCGGACCGGGACGCCCCGGTGCCCGAGGCGTACACCTGGTGCAATCTGACCTCGGGGAACGGCAGCCGGGCCATGTGGCTGCTGCTGTTGCCGTTCATGGTCGCCAACCTCGCCCACTGGATGCGCCCGCCGACCGCCAGGGACGGCCTGAACCGGGCCTATGACGTGCTGGTGCGGCTCATCGCGCTCACCTTGACGCTGCTGCTGGTCGCCGCCGTCTGCGAGGTCTCCATGGACCTGGTCGGCTGGCAGTGCGCGGGCAGTGCCTCGTGTGTCCGCGGCAAGTACTGGCTCGGCTTCGCCGCCGCGCACCGGGGCGGCTGGTGGTCCGAGCCCGGTCGGCGGCTGGCCCTCGCGGCCCTGGTGCCCGGCGGGCTCACCGCGCTGCTGTGGTGGCTCTCGCACCGGACCTGGTACGCGTACGAGTCCCAGCGTCCGGCCACCGACAGCCGCCCCGGCGCGGGCGGGCCCGCGCTGGCGCTGCCCGGCTTCTGGTACGGCCGCCGGCTGGTCGCCCGGCTGCGCTCCGCGCACACCGCCGCCGGCGCCCTCACGGTCGCGACGGCGCTGCTGGTGCCGGCGCTCCGTCGCGACCACGGCGCGCTCGGCGCCACCGGCTGGGCACTCGGCGGGCTGATCGCCGTCCTCGCCGCCGCGGCGGTCACCGAGACCTGCCGTGCGGGGCGCAGCGAGACGGAACCGGACGACGGCACGGACCACCGCACCGCCCGGCTGCTGCTGTGCGGCGGCCCGGCTGTCCTGGCCGCCGTCGCCGTCCACGCCGGCTGGCACCGTCCCGGCTGGGCCTCCGCCGGGCGGTTACCGGCCGATGTCACCTTCACCGCCCTCACCCTCGTCCAGGGCGCCCTGATCGCCGCGCTGGCCGTGACGGCAGCCCTGATGCACCATGAGGCCGACGATCCGTCGCCCAGGATCCCGCCGCAGGTATCGGAGCCCGCCGTGGAGGCGCCGCACTTCGGCGGCCACGCCGGGCAGGCGGTGCTGCACGGCCTCGGCGGGCCCGCGGTGGCGATGCTCGCGTGCGCCCTGGGCGGTGTGCTCACGGGCGGGGTGTCCCAGCGGATAGCGGACTGGTTGGACCGGGGCGCGACGCCGGGTCAGGACGGCGGTCCGCTGTGGGGACCGCCGGCGCTGCTGACGTGGCAGGCGTCGATCATCCCGGTTCTGCTGGTCGTGCTGGTGGGCGTGGTGGCCGGTGCAGCATGGCGGCTGTGGCGGGAGCGGCTGGCCGTCGGCGAGGAGATGGCCGGGCTCTATCCGGGGGAGGCCCGGCCGCCGG
>NZ_JAPVLS010000073.1:0-15302 GCF_027158125.1 Streptomyces sp. H39-C1 | reverse complement strand
ACTCCGTCGCGTCGCTGGTCGCGCTGGTCTGCGGGGTCTCGTTCCTGCTCGGCGCGGGCGCCGTCGTCGGGGCGTGGACCGGCGGGGCCGGTCCCGGAGAGGCGGCGGAGGGCGCTCCCGGACCGCTGCCGGACGTGGCGCGGGCCGCCCAGTCGCTGGGCTCCTGGCTGGTCGGCGCGGGCGTCGTCGCCCTGCTGGCGCTCGGGCGCCGCGCCTACCGGGACGCGTCCGCGCGCCGCACGATCGGCATCCTCTGGGACGTGGGCACGTTCTGGCCGCGCGCCGCCCACCCGTTCGCGCCGCCCTGCTACGCCGAACGGGCCGTGCCCGACCTGACCTGGCGGATGGCGACCTGGACCGCCCGCACCGGCGGCCGAATCATCCTGTCGGGCCACTCGCAGGGCAGCGTGCTCGCGGCGGCGGCCGTCTGGCAGCTGGACCCGGCGACCCCCCCCCGGGGCCCCCGGCACACCCACGGCTGCCCGCTGGAGCGGCTCTACGGCCGGTGGTTCCCCGCGTACTTCGGCCCGCCGCAGCTGTGTTCGCTGCACCGGGAGCTGAGCGCGTGGCGCAACCTGTGGCGGCGTACGGACCCGATCGGCGGCCCGGTGCGGGTCGGGGAGGGCACGGTGGTGGACCGCGGACCGCTCAAGGACCCGGTGGCGTACGGCCGTACACCGCAGCATCCGCTGCCGGAACCGGTGCTGGGCCACTCCGGCTTCCCGTGCGATCCGGTCTTCGCCGCCGAACGGGCCGCGCTGCTGCGCCGGTTGCCCGCCGCGGGAACACCGGAGCCGCCCGATCCGGAGCCGCCCGGCCTTCCCGTTCAGGGCAGTTCCGGCAGGTCCTCCGGGTAGAGCAGCTGCAGCTCGTCATGGCTCGGTTCGGTGACGTGCGCGAGGCGTCCCGCATGCCGCTCGACCATCGCCTCGAAGGTCTGCCGCGCGGTGCGGCCGTTGCCGAAACCCGGTCCCCGGGGCAGGGCGTTGAAGTACTTGAGGATCGCGTCGCCCGCGTCGTCGCCGAGCTGGTACTCGTGCTCGATCGCCTGTGCCTGGACGATCCGCAGCAGTTCGTCGGCGGTGTAGTCGCCGAAGGTGATGGTGCGGGAGAACCGGGACGCCACACCGGGGTTGGAGGCGAGGAAGCGCTCCATCTCGGCGGTGTACCCGGCGACGATGACCACCACCGCGTCGCGGTGGTCCTCCATGAGCTTCACCAGGGTGTCGATGGCCTCGCGGCCGAAGTCCCGCCCGGAGTCCTCCGGCGACAGCGCGTACGCCTCGTCGATGAACAGCACACCGCCGCGCGCCCGGTCGAACGCCTCCTGGGTGCGGATGGCGGTCGAGCCGATGTGCTCGCCGACCAGGTCCACCCGGGCCACCTCGACCAGATGCCCGCGCTGCAGCACACCCAGCGCGGCCAGGATCTCGCCGTACAGCCGCGCCACCGTGGTCTTGCCGGTGCCGGGGGAGCCGGTGAAGACCAGATGCCTGCGCAGCGACGGCGCCTTGAGGCCGGCCTCCTGGCGGCGGCGGCCGACGGCGATCAGATCGATGAGGGTGCGCACCTCGCGCTTGACGCTGTCCAGACCGACCAGCGCGTCGAGTTCGCCGAGTACGTCGTCCGAGGCCCGGATCACGGGCTCCGGTGCCGCCGGCTCGGCGGAACCCTGCTGGGGCACGCCGCCGAGCAGCCCGAACGACTGGACGGCGGCCACCGCGGTCACCGGCTGCCCGGCGTCCGGGGTCTGCTCGGCCGCCCGGTCGCTGGTGCAGTCCTCGGTGACCGGGCCCGGCTCGGCGAACTCGTAGCCACCGCGCTCGCAGCGCTCGGTGCGGCAGCGGGTCAGGGTGCTGCGGCAGCCGTCGATGACGTGGAAGCCGTAGCCGCGGCTGCCGGTGACCCGGCAGCCGGTGAAGGTGCCGCGGCCCTCGGCCGACACGTAGAAGCCGGCCTCCGCCGGGTTGGTGACCGTGCAGCGGTCCAGCACCGGGTCGGCGCCCTTGGTGACGATGACTCCGGTCGCCGTGTCGTCGATGGTGACCTGCGCCAGCGTGCCGCCGCTGCCGTGGTCGCGGAACCAGGCGCCGGTGGCGGCCTCGCGGATCCGGCAGTCGTCGAGCTGGACGGTCGCGCCGTCGCTCACCGACACCGCCGTGTTGCGCACCTGGGAGAAGTCGCTGTCCACGACCTCGGCCCGGGAGCCCCGGTCGAGGACGAACAGGGCGTCGGGCACGTCGTGCACCCGGCAGGAGTCCAGCACGGCCGCGGCCCCGTCGCTCACCCAGACCGCCGGGTAGTCGCCCGTACTGTCGTGGATCTCGCACCGGTTGGCGTCCACCCGGGTGCCCGGGTCCCACACCGACAGGCCGTTGCGGCCGAAGCGGCGGACGGCGGACCGGGTGAGGGTGAGGACCGAACGGGCCCGCAGGTCGATCGCGTTCTCGGGGATGTCGTGGATGTCGCAGTCGGACAGGGTCAGCACCGCGTCGGTGTCGAGGGTGATCCCGTCGCCCGTGGTGCGGTGCACCTGGCAGTCCGTGAAGTGCCCGGTGGCGCGCGAGGCGACCTGCACACCGGTGCCCTTGATCTCGTAGACCTCGCAGCCGACGGCCTCGGCGGAGGTGCCCTCACCGGTGACGGACAGGCCCGCGCCGTTGGTGTGGTGGATGCGGCAGCGCTCCAGCCGGGGCGAGGCGCCGCCGCGCACCGAGACGCCCGTCTGGCCCGCGCAGACCACCTCGCAGTCCTCGAACAGCCCGCCGGCCGACTCCAGTACGCTGATCCCCAGGCCCGCCGGATTGTCCACGGTGCACTGCCGGACGGTGGGACGGGCGCTGTCGCGCACCTCTATCCCGACGGCCGACCTGGTCGCGACCCGCAGGCCGGTCAGCTCCGGGGCGCAGCCCTCGATGAGCAGCGCGGCCGCCGAGGTGTCCTGCCCCTCGACGGTCAGGTCCTGTACGAGGGCCGCCGCGCGCAACGTCAGCGCCACGCCGCCGGCAGGCGCGATTCGCACCGAGCCCAGGCCCTCCGCGGCACGCAGGGTGACGGCCCGGGTGACGACGAGGTTCTCCCGGTAGGTGCCCGGGGCGATCGACAGGACGTCGCCGTCACCGGCCGCTTCCAGGGCGGCGGCCAGGGTCTCGTACTCTCCCGAACGGCGGCGCCACCGCGAGCTGCTCGTGCTGGTCACCTGCACCACGCCATGTGCCATCGGGCTGCCCTGCCCCCACCTCTTGCGTATAGCCGACCGGGGGATCCACCGTAGCGTGAGTGGGACGCCCTCCATGACGAGTCGCGGTCAGCCGCCGGCGCCCGCCCGTCCCCAATCCTGGCCCGCGCGGGTCCATTCGCGCTCCCATTCGAGCAGCCGGCGGCGCATCAGCCGCCACAGCAGCAACTGCCGTATGCCCAGCAGCAACGCGCCCGCCAGGGCCGCCCCGCCGAGCCCTGCCAGGGCCGCGTGGGCCCTGGCGGTGGCGCGGTCCAGCGGCGGATCGACCGGCCGGCCGCCGCGATCGGTCCAGATGTGCAGCCGGCCGTCCACCTGTTCCTGGTTCTCGACGCGGACGGTACCGCTGCGCGCCGAGCCGTCCGGCGCCGTCCACGTCAGTACGGCCGGCCGCCGGGTCTGCCGCGCCTGGCCGGCCTCGGCGTCCGTCCCCGCCGCCGACCGGGGCGCGGCGGTGACCAGGGCGGCGGGTACCAGCGCGCGCTCCGCCAGCTGGTGGCGCACGGTGCGCTGCAGGGCGCGGTTGGCGGCCTGGCCGGTGAACCAGCCGGCCGCGGGCACGGCACAGAGCACGAGGACCACGGTGACCAGGCCGATCCACGCCTCGGCGAGATCCGACGCGCGGCGCAGCGGATTGCGCCGCCACCGCCACCAACGCACCTTGGAGCCCAAGGAGCAGCACCCCCTTCGACCGTTCGAATACCTCAAACGGCGCGGCGACCGCGCGGGGTGAGCGGAGCCGTCCGCGCGGTGGTCGCAGGAGCGATGCCTCGACGCGTCACTCCAGGATGGTCAACGGGTCGCCGACCCGCAGGGTTCCGGGGTGTTCGGGGATCAGATTCTGGCCGAAGATCGTCGCGCCGTCGATCCGGTGGTGCTTCGCCAGGCTGCGCATCGGTTCCCGGCCGCGTTCTGCCGTCTCCTGGTTCGTGGTCGGTACGACGCAGCGCGCGCAGCGCTTGGCGACCCGGAAGGTGACCTCGCCGATCCTGATCCGCCGCCAGTCGTCCTCGGCCCACCCCTCGGTGCCGTCCACGACCGCGTTGGGCCGGAAGCGGTTCATGGGCAGCGGTCCCTCGGACGCGTGGGCGCCGCGTGCGATATGGGCGTTGAGGGTGTCGAGCGAGGCGGTGGCGGTGAGGAGCAGCGGGAAGCCGTCGGCGAACGACACCGTGTCGCCGGGGCGGGAGAACTCCGGATGGACGGGGCGGCAGACCGCCGGGTCGGTCATGTGCACCAGGCGTGCCGGCACCCCGAGGTAGTCGCTGAACCAGGTGTCGGCCGCGTCACCCGCCGCGACGGCGTCGACCTTGTCGTGGAAGATCAGCACCGGTTCCGGCGTTCCCTGTTCCGGCGGGGCCACCTCCAGTGCCTCCTGGCCGGGCGCGGTGAACCGCAGCGAGCCGCCCCCCGACGGCTGCGCGGTCACCAGCGCCGTACTCGCCTGCTGCCGTTGCGTGATGACGCGCCCGTCAGCGTCCACCAGCATCCACCTGCGGTCTCCGGCGAGCCCCCACGGCTCCACGTCCGCCGCTTCGCGGGCAAGGCCGCGAAGCGATTTGACCGGGTAGATGTACAGGGCGCTGAGCAGGGCGTGCGTCGGCATACCGGCATCCTGCCAGGACCGGCCGCGGCCCGCCCGGCTGTATGCCGCACGCTGCTCAGCCCTGGTAGTAGCCCTGGTTCCCCTGGCCGAGCGGACGCCGCTGCTGATACGGGTCCTCGACATAGCCGTTAGGCACCTGACGGGGCTGCACCGGGCGCTGCGGCGCCTGGCGCGCGGAGTCGTGGCCCAGACCCTGCGCGGGGGCCTGCGGCTGCGGCTGCTGCACCGGATAGCTGCCGGTGGAGCCCGGGTTGTACCCATTGGCCCCGGTGAAGCCGTTCGCACCGTTGAAGCCGTTGTACGAGCCGCTCGCGCGCCCCCCGCCGGCCTGCTGCGGGATGTACGGCGCGGGAGTGTGCTGCACCGGCGCGGGCTGCGGCTGGTAGCCGTTCGACGGGTAGCCGTTGTACCCGCCCTGGGCGGCCGGGTACTGGGCGTACTGCGACGAACCGGACGGCAGCGCGGGGAGGGCGGCCGGCAGTGCCGGGAGGTTCCTGCCGGTCTCGTACGACGGGTACGAGTACTCCGACGGAACTCTGATCGGGGCGATCTGGGGGGTGCCACGCTCAGCGACGAGGCTGTCGTAGATCGGCGTGTCCGGGAAGGACGGCGCTGCGTAGTAGCCGCCACCATAGGTGCCGCGGGGGGAGCTCATGGCACTTAAGTTAAGCCCACGATGTGCTGGTTGGGGAGACCGATTAGTAGGTTGTTTTGTGTGCTGTGAGTGACGGTCGATCCCCAATACGAGCGAATCAACGAAAATCGGTCACCATTAGGCGTTGAGATCGCGTAAAAGCCGTGTCCGCGGGGCGTTACCGGCGGTCGCCCCCGACCGCGGAGCGGCAGCATATGTCCGACGGCCATGGGTCCGGGCTACGGTGGACGGCACCGTGCAAAAGGGGAGAGCATGACGATGCGCAAGGGCACGAATGTGCCGGTGTCCGTGCCGGCGGTCCGCGTGGAGCTGGGATGGCGTACCGGTCCCGGTGTCCCGGACGTGGACGCCTCCGCTCTGCTGCTGGTGGGCGGCAAGGTCAGGTCCGACGCCGACTTCGTCTTCTACAACCAGCCCGCGCACGCGTCCGGTGCCGTACGGCACGAGGGCAAGCGCACCGCGGGGGACGCGGTGACGGACACCCTGTCGGTCGATCTCAGCGGTGTGGAACCGGCCATCGAGACCATCGTGCTCGCCGCCTCCAGCGACGGCGGGACCTTCGGGCGGGTCCCCGGTCTGCACATCCGCCTCAGCGACCCGGCCAACGGCGCGGAACTGGCCCGCTTCGACAGCACCGACGCGTCCGTGGAGACGGCGTTCGTGCTCGGCGAGCTCTACCGCCGCCAGGGCGCCTGGAAGTTCCGCGCGGTGGGCCAGGGCTATGACAGCGGACTCGGCGGGCTCGCCACGGACTTCGGGATCTCGGTCGACGAGCCCGCCGCGCCCGCGCCGGTGACCGCTCCCGCTCCGGTGGCGCCGGCGCCGCAGACCTACCAGGCCCCGCCGCAGCCGCACCCGGCGTACCAGGCGCCGCCGCCCCCGCCGCAGCAGTACCAGGCGCCGCCGCCCCCGCCGCAGCAGTACCAGGCACCGCCCCCGCCGGTGCAGCCACCGCCCGCTCCGCCGGCCGCGCCGCAGCCCGTGCGGCTCACGAAGGTGACGCTGACCAAGGAGGCGCCGTCGGTCTCCCTCACCAAGCAAGGCGGCGTCTCCGGCGCGATGCGGGTGAACCTGAGCTGGCAGATGCACAAGCAGTTCAAGGGCTGGGGGCGCAAGAGCGGGAAGCCGTCGGCGTTCCACTCCGACCTCGACCTCGACCTGTGCGCGCTGTTCGAACTCGCCGACGGCAGCAAGGGCGTGATCCAGGCGCTCGGCAACGCGTTCGGATCCCTCCACCAGCCCCCGTACCTGCACCTGGACGGTGACGACAGGACCGGCGGCTCCGAGTCCGGTGAGAACCTCACCATCAACCTGGACCACAAGCAGGCGTTCCGCAGGATCCTCATCTTCGTGACGATCTACGAAGGCGCGCGCAGTTTCGCCGGACTGCACGCGACCGTCACCCTCCAGCCGCTGAACGGCGCCCCGATCGACTTCTCGCTCGACGAGTGCACCGTGCCGTCGAACGTCTGCGCCCTCGCGCTCATCACCAACCAGGGCGGTGACCTGGTGGTGCAGCGCGAGGCGCGCTACCTGGTGCCGCAGCGCGGGGTGAGCCCGCAGCGCACGGTCGACTACGCCTACGGATGGGGCATGAACTGGACGCCCGGCCGTAAGTGACCCGGAGCGCGCGGAACCGGCCCTGACGGAGGCGCCGCTGTGCCACAGTGGCGCCCCGGAGCGGTGGATTCCGGGAGGTTTCCGCCGCGCTCCGTGAGGAGTCACAAGGGGTGAGGCCGTGCGGGTCGCCATGCTGTCCGGACCGGACGGGCCACGACGGCCGGACGCCTGGCACCGGGCCGCGGCCACGGTCGCCGATGTCGTCGAGCTGGTCACCGTCGGCTCGTTGAGCACTCCGCCGCTGCCGGGACTGCCGTTCGCCGGGCGCGACGAGCGGAGCCCGCACCGCTACGAGATCGAGGCCGCGCACGGGGGACGGAACCGTCCGGCCACCGCTGCCGTCGGGCAGCGGGTCACCGCGGGCCGCATGGAGGCGGTCCTCCGGGTCGAGACCTCGGAGTGCGGCGCGATCGACGTCCTGCACGGCCATGCCCCGGGTGCGGCAGGCCAGCTGCCGTGGCTGTCCAAGGTCACCGGTATCCCGTACGTCCTGTCCGAGCACGACCGCCGCTGGCTCGGCCACCCGACGCGGCCGCTCCCCGGACTGCTCGACCGGCGGCGCGCGGCCCGGCTGTACCGGGAGGCGGCCGCGATCCTGCCCGTCAGCGACCTACTGCTCGCCCGGCTCGGTGAACTCGGGCTCCCCGGCCGCCATCTGCTGGTGCCGCACCCCGTGGACACCGAGGCGCTGCTGGACGTTCCCGCCCGGGCGCGGATCCGCCAGGACCCGGTGCGCATCGTGGCCGCCGGCCCGCTCGTCGGGAACGAGGGCTGGGACGTACTGGCCGACGCCTTCGCCGAAGCGCTCGGCAAGGATGCGCGGTTACGGCTGCGGATCATCGGTGACGGGCCCGGGCTCGGCGCCGTCCGGGAACACCTCCGGCGCGCCGGGACCGGCGGCGCCGCCGTCCTCACCGGTGACCTCGGCCGGAAGGAGACCCTGCACGCCCTCGCGCACGCCGACCTCTTCGTGGACCCGCGGCACGTCAGCGGCTTCGGCACCACGGCACTCGACGCGCTGTGCTGCGGCACCCCGGTCGTCGGCAGCCGCACCGGCGCGTTGCCCGAACTCGTCGGTGGCGACGGCGGCATCCTCGTACCGCCCGCCGATCCGCACGCCCTGGCCCTCGCGCTGGTCGAGGCCGCCGCGGAACTGACGCGGCGACAGCCCGCGGCGCTCGCGGACCGGACCCGGCGGCACTTCGGGCCGGACGCCGTCGGCGCGCGGCTGGCCGCCGTCTACACCGAGGCGTCGGGACGCGCGTAGGTCCTGCCCTTCCACGCCGCGCCCCGGCCGCGGTAGTGCTGCACCGCGGAATCGACGGTCATCAGCAGATACAGCGCCGCGGTGAAGGGGAGCAGCGGCGCCGGCCACAGCGGCTGCCGGTAGTAGCGCAGCATCGGCAGATAGGTCCCCGCCATCACCGCCCACGCGGCCGCGCCCAGAGCGCACAGCGGCCAGGCCCCCGCCGCCGCACCGCCCAGCGCCGCCAGCGGTGGCACCAGATAGACGAGGACGAGCCCGGCGACGGTCGCCGCCAGGACCGCCGGATTGTGCCGCAGCTGCGCGTAGGCGCTGCGCGAGACCATCCGCCACAGCTCGCCCAGGTCCGGGTACGGGCGCACGCTGTCCACCCGGTCCGCGAGCCCCAGCCAGATCCGGCCGCCGCCGCCCTTGACCGCGCGGGCCAGCGCGACATCGTCGATCACCGCGTGCCGGATCGACTCCGGCACCCGGGCCGCCTCGACGGCCGAGCGGCGGATCAGCACACAGCCGCCGGCCGCGGCGGCCGTCCTGCCGCCCGGACGGTTGATCCAGCGGAACGGGTACAGCTGGGCGAAGAAGTAGACGAACGCCGGGACGATCAGCCGTTCCCAGACCGTCTCCACGCGCAGCCGGGCCATCAGCGACACCATGTCGAGGTCCGCCGCCCGCGCCGCCGCCACCAGCGCACGCAGCGAATCCGGTTCGTGCGCGATGTCCGCGTCCGTGAGCAGCAGGTACTCCGCGCCGGTGCGCTCGGTGGCCAGCGCGATGCCGTGCCGTACGCCCCACAGTTTCCCGGTCCAGCCCGCCGGGAGCTCACCGGGCGAGTCCACCGTCAGCGGCAGCCCGCCGTGCAGCGCGCCGAGCGACCGGGCGGTCTCGCCGGTCCCGTCCGTGCTTCCGTCGTCGATGAGGAAGACCTCGGCCCGGCCCGGATAGTCCTGCGCCAGCAGCGAGGGCAGGCTCAGCGGCAGCACGGCCGCCTCGTCCCGGGCGGGCACGACGACGGCCACCGTCGGCCACGCGTCGGCCCCACCGCCCGGTCCCTCCTCCGGTCCCGGCAGCCGGACATCCGTCCGCCAGAAGAACCCCTGTGCCAGCAGCAGCCACACCCACGCCAGCAGCGACACCCCAGCGACCCACGTCAGCACCGTCACCTGCCGCAGTCTGCCGCAACCGCGCCACGGCGGGTCCGGACGCGCCCGGACCCCCCGTGCCCTGAGGGCCGCGGGCGGTCGTCGCATAAGGTGACCGGGTGAAGATCGCGCTGCTGGACTCCGGAATCGGCCTCCTGGCGGCGGCCGCCGCACTGCACCGGCTGCGGCCCGACGCCGACCTCGTACTGTCCTCGGATCCCGACGGGATGCCGTGGGGCCCGCGCACCGCCGAGGACGTCACGGCGCATGCGCTGGACTGCGCGCGGGCGGCCGCGGAAACCCGCCCCGACGCGCTGATCGTCGCGTGCAACACCGCCTCCGTGCACGCGCTGGCCGCGCTGCGGGCGGAGCTGGAACCGGCCGTGCCGGTGATCGGTACGGTGCCCGCGATCAAGCCCGCCGCCGCGGGCGGCGGGGCGGTGGCCATCTGGGCCACGCCCGCGACGACCGGCAGCGCCTACCAGCGCCGGCTGATCGACGAGTTCGGCAACGGGGCGGCCGTGACGGAAGTGGCGTGCCCGGGGCTTGCGGACGCCGTCCAGCACGCCGACGACGCGGCGATCGACGCGGCCATCGCCGTCGCGGCGGCCCGTACGCCGCACGATGTGCGCGCCGTGGTCCTGGGCTGTACGCACTACGAGCTGGTGACCGAGCGGATCCGCGCCGCCGTCCAGCGGGCCGGCGGTCCTGCCGTCACCCCGCTCGGGTCGGCGGAGGCGGTCGCCGCCCAGGCGCTGCGCAGGCTCGGCGCGCTTCCCGAGCCGGCGGCGGAGCCGTCCGGCAGCCTGACGGTGATCCTCAGCGGCCGCCGGTCCGAGCTTCCCGCGTCCGCGCTGGCCTACCCGGAGGGCGCGGCGCTCGGAGCGGGCCGCATCCGCCTCAGCCCGTCGGCTTGAACCCGTCCCGCCCGGGTCCGTCCGGCCGGCGTTCATCCGCCCGCTTCATGAGGCGGCCGACTCGCCGGTAGCTGAGTAGGCTGCGGACCATGACGGAAGCTCCTCAGGGAGACGCGCCCGCGCCCCAGATCTGGCCCCCGGTCTGGACAGGACGCGCCCACAACCGCATGCAGTGGCTGCCCGCGGCCGCCGGCGCCGCCTGTATGGCGCTCGGGATCGAGCTGGCCGTGGAAGGCCCCTACACCTCGGGTCTGGCGCCGCTGGTCATGTCGGTGGTGGGCTGTGTGGCCGTCGGGCTGCTGGTGCTCTTCGGCACGGTCGCGTTCACCCATGTGCGGGTGACGGTGGACCGCGAAGGCCTCTACGTGCGCTGCGGCCACATCGGCGTACCGCGCCGCCGCATCCCCCTGGACCAGGTCAGCTCCGCGGACCTCGCCCCCCTCGTCAGCCCGCGCACGTGGGGCGGCTGGGGCTATCGCTGGCGGCCCGAGATGGGGACCGCGGTCGTCGTACGCCGCGGGCCGGGTGTGGTGCTGGTGCTGGGCAGCGGGCATGTCTTCACAGTGACGGTGGACGACGCCGAGGGTGCCGTGGCGGCGATCCGGCAGTGGGTCGGCCTGCGGCCGCGCAACGGCCTGCCGGGGGAGGGGTCAGAAATCGCATATTTACGGGCCTGGCGGCCCACAAATCCACGGCAGCATTTCGGACCCCTCCCCCTCCGGCCCCGTCCCCCTCACGTTCGTCCCTGATCCGGCCCGGCCCTCGGCTAGGGCGCGTGCCAGGCGTCGTGGGCCAGGCGGGACTTTCGCAACACGCCCTAGTCCGGCAACGGACGCGCCGCCGCCAGGCCCGCCAGGATGCCTGCCGCGGCGGTCACCACGGCGTAGCTGAGCACGTGGTCGACGGTGGCGAGCATGGAGAGCCCCGTCAGGGCGGCTCCGGCGGTCAGGACGACCGGGGTGGAGCGCGGGGAGCGCCACAGCGTGCACAGGACCCAGGCGAACGCCGCCCCGAGGAGGGCGAGGCCGGGAAAGCCCTGTTCCGCGGCGACCTGGAAGACGGCGGACTGGGGAGTGGGCGGTCCTTCGGTGGCCGCCAGTGCGCCGGCGCTCTCCACGCGGAAGCGGTCGGGGCCGACGCCGCGCACCGGGTGGTCCTCGGCCATTCCCACCGCGTCGCGCCACAGCTCGACCCGGGGCGCGGTCAGCTGTCCGGCGAGGGAGGCGGAGAGGCCGGACGGCAGGGTGTCGGTGGCCACCGCGTACGTTCCGCCGACCGCTATCGCGGTCGCCAGCGCGAACCCCACCAGGGCCAGCAGCCGACGGCGCATGTGCGAGGCGGCCAGGGAGCACAGCAGCACTCCGACGGACGCGGCGAACCCGGCCGTGGAGCCGAGGGCCAGCGCCAGCGCCCCGGCGCCGGCTCCGAGTGTGCGCAGCACCAGCCGCAGGGGCGGGGAGGGCGCGCTCCAGGCGGCGCAGCAGGCGGCGCCGGTGGCCAGGACCAGCAGCGCGGCGTCGGCGTTCGGGTAGCCCAGCGGCGGCGTATCGGCGGCGCCGGAGAGCCGGCCGGGCATCACCAGGGTCGCGACGACGATCGCGAGCGCCATGCCCGCCGGGGCCGCGACGGGCAGCAGGGCGCCCGCGATCCGGCCCGTCGCGTATCCGGCGGTCACCGCGAGAAGTGCCAGCAGCAGACCGTCGGGGGGGGCCGGACGGCCCGCCGCGGCGATCAGCGACCAGGTGGCCCAGCCGACGAGCACGGCGACGCCGAGCGCGTCGGTCCTGCTGCCCTGAACTCGTTCCTCCGGGCCGTCCCGGCCGTCCGCACGCATCGCTCCTGACGCCCCGCCGGTCGCCGTTCTCATCCCCCGGTACCCCCTGACGCCACCTGGACGCGACGGGGTGCCGTCGCCGTCCGGTCCCCGCGTAGGCGCTGTCCCGGTCACCGTAACGGCTCAGGTGGTGAGTTGTGGATATGTAGTGCAGGAACGATCCACCACTTGGTGGCCCTGGTGCTGGTGTGACGATCAGGGGCTCTCGCTAGGCTCGGAGGATGCCGATTCCCGAGTTCATCCGCGCTATCCGTGCCAAGGCGGGCAACACGCTGCTGTTCATGCCCGGCGTCGTCATGGTGGTCTTCGACGACCGCGGCAGAGTGCTGCTGAACCGCCGCTCCGACACCGGGAACTGGGCGCTGATCGCCGGTATCCCCGAGCCGGGGGAGCAGCCCGCCGCGGCCGCGGTGCGGGAGATCCAGGAGGAGACCGCGGTGGTCGCCGTCGTCGAGCGGATCCTCGGTGTCTTCACCAACCAGGTGATCGAGTACCCCAACGGGCACCTCGCGCAGTACATGGACGTGGTGCTGCTGTGCCGCGCCGTCGGTGGCACGGCGAAGGTCAACGACGACGAGTCGCTCGACGTCGGCTGGTTCGCCCCCGACGCGCTGCCGGAACTCGCGCCACTGCACCGCGAGCGCATCGCGCTCGCCCTCAAGAACGAACCGGCGGCCTGGTTCGTCCCGGCCCCGGACCCCGGGCTCCACGAGCGCTGAGCACCCATGGCGGCACGCCACACCTGGTGGCGCCGAAGTGTGGGTGCGGCCGCCATCGGTCGGCGGGCGATCGCTGCCTAACCTGCCCAGCATGACGCTGATCTCGCCTTCCGCCGTGGACCTCGGCGGCCGCACCGCACTCGTCACCGGGGCCGCCGGGGGCATCGGCCGCGCCTGCGCCCTGCGGCTGGCCGCCGCCGGGGCCAAGGTGCGGGCCGTCGACCGTGACGCCGACGGGCTCGCCGCGCTGCACGAGGAGGCCGCGGGCCGGCCCGGCTCCGTGGAGACCCTGCTGCTGGACCTCACCGATCTCGACGCCGCCGAGCAGGCCGCGGCCGGTACCGACATCCTGGTCAACAACGCCGGGCTGCAACTCGTCCGCCCCATTGAGGACTTCCCGCCCGATGTCTTCTCCACCGTTCTGCGCGTCATGCTGGAGGCGCCCTTCCGGCTGATCCGCGGGGCGCTGCCGCACATGTACGGGCAGGGCTGGGGCCGCATCGTCAACATCTCCTCCGTGCACGGGCTGCGGGCCTCCCCGTACAAGTCCGCGTACGTCTCCGCCAAGCACGGTCTCGAAGGGCTCTCCAAGACCGCCGCCCTGGAAGGCGCCCGGCACGGGGTGACCTCCAACTGCCTGTGCCCCGGCTATGTCCGCACCCCGCTCGTGGAGCGGCAGATCGCCGACCAGGCCGCCGCGCACGGCATCGCGCCCGAGCGCGTCGTGACCGAGATCCTGCTGGCGGACTCGGCCGTCAAACGGCTGGTGGAGCCGGCCGAGGTCGCGGAACTGGCCGCGTATCTCTGCACGGAACAGGCCTCCTTCATCACCGGCGCCTCCCTCACGATGGACGGTGGATGGACCGCCCACTGAACGCCGCTGGCGCCGGGGCCGGGCGGGCCGGTATGCCTGTGCCCATGAATGACGATCACCCGGCAGCCGACGAACCGGCCGAGGCCCCCTACCTGCGGCTCCTCGCTCGGGGCGCACCGGCCGAGGAGTACGAGCGCCCGGTGCTGCGGGCCCGCGCCGACGGCGCGCCCGTCACCCGGCTCGCGGAGCTCGAACGCGCCAAGCGGCTGGCCCTAAGGGTCCGGGACGAGCTGGAGGGGCGGCGGCGGCGCGAGGCGGAGCTGTCGGCGCTCTTCGCGACCGCGGGCGATCTGGCGGGGCTGCGTGATCTGGACGCCGTACTGCAGGCCATCGTGCAGCGGGCCCGCTCGCTGCTGGGCACCGACGTCGCCTACCTCACCCTCAACGACCCCCGCGCCGGGGACACCTACATGCGGGTCACCGAGGGCTCGGTGTCCGCCCGCTTCCAGAGCCTGCGGCTCGCGATGGGCGCCGGGCTCGGCGGGCTCGTCGCGCAGACCGCCATGCCGTACGTCACCGAGAGCTACTTCGACGACGAGCGGTTCCGGCACACCCACACCATCGACTCCGGGGTCCGCGACGAGGGCCTGGTCGCCATCCTCGGCGTGCCGCTCGCCCTGGGCAGCGGGGTCATCGGCGTGCTCTTCGCCGCCGACCGGCGGATCAGGGTCTTCGAACGCGAGCAGATCGCCCTGCTCGCCTCGCTCGCCTCCCTCGCGGCCGTCGCCATCGACACCGCCAACCTGCTGGAGGAGACCCGCTCGGCGCTCGACGGCCTCGGCGCCGCCAACGACACCATCCGCACGCACAGCGCCGTCCTGGAACGGGCCTCCGAGGTCCACGACCGGCTCACCGAGCTGGTGCTGCGCGGCGGCGGGGTCGACGACGTGGCCGCCGCCGTCGCCGAAGTGCTCTCCGGCACGGTCCAGGTCACCGGAACCGGTACCGGCGGCGAGCCGGTGCCCGCCGCCCTCGCGGCCGCCGTCGCCCGCTCCCGGGCCGACGGCCACGCGGTGCGCGAGGGCGACACCTGGACCGCCGCCGTCACCGCGGGCGGCGAGCTCCTCGGCGCCCTCGTGCTGCGCGGCCACCCCGGACTCGACCCCGTCGACCAGCGCACCCTGGAACGCGCCGCCATGGTCACCGCGCTGCTGCTGCTCGCCCGGCGCACCGCGGGCGAGGCCGAGCAGCGCTTCCGGGGCGAGCTGCTCGACGACCTGCTCGACGCGCCGCACCGCGATCCCCGGCTGCTGCGCGAACGGGCCGGCCGGCTCCGCGCCGACCTCGACGTACCGCATGTCGTGCTCGCAGCCCGGCCGGCCGACGGCGCCACCGCCGACCGCCAGCGCCTGTGGTCCGCCGCCTCGCACGTCGCCGCCACCCGGCACGGGCTGAACCGCCGCCGGTACGCCCCCACCCTCCTGGTCGCGGCCCGG
>NZ_JAPVLS010000072.1:0-51175 GCF_027158125.1 Streptomyces sp. H39-C1 | reverse complement strand
TCCGCGGCACCCCGCTGCAGGTGCCCGAGATCTACGCGCGTTCGTCCCCGTCGAGTTACGCCGCCTCGGTCCGGGCACCGCTGCTGGTGGTCGCCGCGACCCAGGACGCCAAGTGCCCGCCGGAACAGGTCGAGACGTATCTGGCGGCGCTGCGCGCCTCCGGCGTCCGGCACGACGCGCTGTGGCTGGACAGCGGTCATGACGGGCACGACGGCGGCGACCACGTACAGGTGCTGCACCGGGCGCTGGTCTTCCTGGACCGGCATCTGCGCGGCCCCCGTCGTCCGCAGCGCGCCGCGTACGAAGAGCTCCCCGCCCCGTCAGGGGTGGGGGCCAGGGGACCGGCGGCCGAACCCGCCGGTTCCACCCGCCGGAACGCAGAGAGGAGGTAGCCACCATGCAGAAGGACGTCATCCACAACGATCCGCTCGAGGACGAGGCGGAGAACCGGAAGCCGGGCGTGGGGGTGGTCATCAGGATCCCCTTCCGTAACGCCGACGAGCCGGAGAACAGCTGAGTCCGGAGGCCGGCCCGGCTCAAGCCGCCGGGCCGGCCCACTCCGCACCACCCGATGCACACCGTTACCGAATCCCTGTGCTGAACCCCTGTGCGACGAGGAAGAGAAGAAGCCGTGCGCGTACTCCTGGTGAACATGCCCTGGTCCCCCATCGACCTTCCGTCGCTCGCGCTGGGCATCCTCAAGCGCAGCGTCGACGAGAAGACCCCCGGAGCGAGTGCGGAGGTGTTGCACGCCAACCTCGAATACGTGGACTGGATCACCCGACGGCGGGAGTTCACGCTGGAGGACTACGAGTACTTCTCGCTCTCCTCCTACTTCATGGGATGCGGCGACTGGGTCTTCTCCGCCGCCCTGTACGAGGACCCGCAGTGGCGGGTCGCCGAGTTCACCGAGGCGATGAAGGGCCGGCTGCGCAAGGAGCGCATGGCCATGACCCTCGAACTGCACGAGGACGCGGCCGAGTTCGTCCAGCTGATGGCCGACCGGATCGTGGCGGCCGAGCCCGACGTCGTCGGCTTCACCTCGACGTTCCAGCAGAACACCGCGGCGCTGGCCGCGGCCAAGTACGTCAAGCGCATGGCCCCGCACATCCGCATCGTCATGGGCGGCGCCAACTGCGACGGCGCGCAGGGCGAGTCGGTGCACCGGAACTTCCCGTTCGTCGACTTCGTGATCCGCGGCGAGGGCGAGCAGACGTTCCCCGCGCTCCTGACCGCGCTCCAGGAGGACACCGACCTGACGAAGGTCCCCGGTCTGTGCCACCGGGTGGACGGGCGGAGCGTGGCCAACCCGATGAGCACCGTGCCGATGCCGCCGGCCGCCATCCTGCCGCCCGACTACACCGGCTACTTCGAGCGGCTGGCCGCGTCGAAGGCCCGGTCCTGGGTGGAGCCCAAGCTGGTGGTCGAGGGCGCCCGCGGCTGCTGGTGGGGCGAGAAGCACCACTGCACGTTCTGCGGCCTCAACGGCTCGTCGATGCAGTTCCGCAGCAAGAGCCCGGACACCTTCTACGAGGAGATCATCGGCCTCGCAGAGAAGCACAAGGTGCTGGACATGTACGTCGTCGACAACATCCTCGACATGGGCTACCTCAGCACCGTCCTGCCGCGCATCATCGAGAGCGACTACGACCTGCGCATGCACATCGAGATCAAGTCCAACATGCGCGTCAACCAGCTGCAGATCCTCGCCGACGCCGGACTGATCTATGTGCAGCCCGGCATCGAGAGCCTCAACAGCCGGGTGCTCGACCTGATGGACAAGGGGGTCAGCGGCACCCAGAACGTGCGGATGCTGCGCGACGGCGCCGCGGTGGGGCTGTCCATCTCCTGGAACTACCTGCACGGCTTCCCCGGCGAGACCGCCGCCGACTACGACGACGTCATCGCCCAGATTCCGGCACTCGAGCACCTCAACCCGCCGGTCGACCTGTCGGCGCGGATCGCCATCGAACGGTTCAGCCCCTACTTCAACAAGCCCGAACTGGGCTTCTCCGAACTGCGTCCCGCGGAGCCCTACCGGCTGACGTACGACCTGCCGGAATCGGAGATGCTCGATCTGGCGTACGTCTTCGACGTGCCTCCGCGCGGCGTGGGCGACGAGACGGTCAAGCCGCTCAACGACGCCCTTGCCGCCTGGAAGACGAACTACCGCAGCAGCCGTCTCACCCACGCGGACCTCGGTGACCGCGTCATCCTGGTCAACCGCCGGCGCGCCTTCGACTGGACCACCCTCGAACTCGCCGACCCCGTCCAGGTGTCCGCGTTCCGGCTGCTGGAGCAGCCGCACTCGCCGGCCGCCCTCACCCGCAAGATCGCCGCCCGTAACCCGGGGGTGGCGGTTACCGAGGCGTCGGTCGCGGAGCTGCTGCTCGAATGGCGCCGGCTGGGAGTGGTGTTCACCGACGGCGGCCAGTACGTCCACGTGGCGCCGCCGGCGGTCAACGAGGACATGCTGCGGCTGGACTTCATGCGCTACGCCCACCAGGTCCGGCAGGTACAGCCCCCGGCCCTGGTGTGACCGGCCCCGGCACCTTCTCGTCGCCGGATCGGCACCGGCCCCGCACACAACAGCACCAGCGTCCGCGCACGCGAAGGAGACTCCGTTGAGCATCACCACCGACACCACCCGGCCACCGGCCACGCTGACGATCACCGCCTGGCGCGACCACGATCCGGCCGCCTGCGAGCTTCCCGGCATGCTGCTGGGACGGCTGGAGGTCCAGGGCGGCGGATCGGCGGCGGTCCGGCAGCTGTGGGACCAGGGCGCGCGCCGGGTCGAACTGCCGGGCGTCGTCGATCTGACCGACCCCACCGCGGCCGCGGACACCGTCCGTACTCTGTGCCTCATCCGCGATCTGACCGCCCGCGCCGTCTACGTCGACTGGCGGCTGCGCACCGGACCGGATCCGGAGGCCTGGCTGCCGCTGAACCATCTGCACCCGCCCCTGGAGGTGGAGGGTCCGCCGGACCCCGAGGAGGTGGTGCGCCAATGGCGCGACGGGCACTACCTGTGCAAGTGCATCTGGCGCAACGGTCCCGGCTTCGTGCAGATCCGCGACCGGCGCTGGGGCGAACTGCACCGCTTCACCGCCGAGGAGCCGCACTACCACCGGGCGATCACCCTGCTGGAGCACGGCGCACCGGCCGCGGAGCTTCCCGCGGACGTGCTGGCCGACTTCCGCGAGGAGCGGCTGATCGGTGAGGTCGGCGAGCTGGCGTGGTGGCTGCCGTACCGGATCCAGCGCTGGATCCACACAGCGATGGTGGTGTGAGCTCCGCTCTCCTTCAGCTGGTGTCGTGGCGGCCTCCTGCGCAGGCGATCGATCGTAACGATCGAAAAGCGATCGATATGATAGAGGCGTAGAGTGCGGTCAGTGTCGTGAGCGGATCGCACACGGCCGGCCATTGCTGCCGCGACCAGGGGGAATCCAATGCGGATGCACGTCGACCAGCGTCATGAACTGGTGCTGAAGCTCGTCCGCGAACGGGGCAGTATCCGGGTCGCCGACCTGGCCGCCGAGCTGGGCGTCTCCTCCGTCACGCTACGCCGGGACGTGGAGACGCTGGCCGAGCAGGGGCGGGTGCGCAGGCTGCACGGATCGGTCGTCTGGCCGCACGATCCGCAGGCCGCCGACCGGGCCGCGCCGAGCGCTCCCGCCGCCCCGGCCGGCGGCGGCCAGGGGCCCGTGATCGGCATGGTCGTGCCCACCACCGACTACTACTTCGCGGCCGTCGTCGCCGGCGCCCGCGAGGCCGCCGCCGCCCGTGGCGCGCGCCTGGTCATCGGCCTGTCGCAGTACCTGCCGCACGAGGACCGCGCGCAGGCCGCGCGGCTGCTGTCGACAGGCGCCGACGGGCTGCTGCTCACCCCGAGCTGGGGGCACGGCGTGCCGGAGCCCGGCCAGGAGGAGTGGATCGCGCAGCAGGGCGTCCCCGCCGTGCTGGTGGAGCGCTGGGCGCCGCTCGGCAGTCCGGCGGCGGCGCTGGACCGGGTGCGTACCGACCACGCGCACGGCGCCGCGCTCGCCGTGCGCCATCTGGCCTCGCTCGGGCACCGTACGGTCGCGCTGGCCGCCCAGGAGAGCCCGACCGCCGTGCAGTTGGCCATCGGGCACGCGGCCGCGGTCGAAGCGCTGGGACTCGACCCGGCCCCCCGGTCGCCGCTGGAACTCGAGCCGTCGCGCGACGAGTCCGACCGGTTCGACCGGACGTTGGAGTACCTGTGCGACGCGGTCGGCAAGCACGGGGTGACGGCGACGCTGGTGCACAGCGACGCGGACGCCATCGTGCTCATCCCACGGTTGCAGGCGCGCGGTGTGCGGGTGCCCGAGGACCTGGCCCTGATCGCGTACGACGACGAGGTCGCGGGTCTCGCGGATCTGCCGCTGACGGCGGTCGCCCCGCCGAAGCGCGTGGTCGGGGCGCTCGCCGCCGACCTGCTGCTCGACCGGCTCGCGGAGCACTCCCAGGGGGCCCCGGCGCAGCCGCGCCGGCATGTGGAGCTGCTGCCGGAGCTGCGGGTACGGCAGTCCTGCGGTGCGGCGGCCGGTAGCACGCTGAGCGAGTGATCGCAGTTATCTGATCGATATTCGATCTAGACGATCGAATCACTCATTCGCTCTTGACGGCGATCGATGTTGCGCAAATGATGGCCTGCATTCACCTCATCTGTCGGGGTCACCGTAGGAGCACGCGCAATGAAGCCCATCTCCCAGCCCACCTCCCGTACGACCCGTCTCGCGCTCGCGGCCGTTGTGGCCTCCCTCGCGCTGGCCACCACCGCCTGCGGTGGGGACAAGGCCGCGGCCGGCGGCGCCGCGCCGGACGCCAAGCCGGTCACCCTGACGTACTGGGGGTGGGCCAAGGGGGCCCAGGCGACCGTCGACGCGTTCAACAAGACCCACAAGGACATCCACGTCAGGTACTCGGAGATCGCCGGGGGTCCGGACGGATACTCCAAGATCACCAACGCGGTCAAGGCCGGCAACGCCCCCGACGTGGCGGGGATCGAGTACACCCAGCTTCCGGAGTTCGCCAGCCAGGGACTGCTCGAGGACCTGACCGAGCGGGCCGGCGACACCGTCAAGCAGAAGTTCCCGGCCTCCATCCAGGACCTGGTGACCTTCGGCGGCAAGACCTGGGCCGTGCCCTACGACGTCGCGCCCCAGCTGTACTACTACCGCACGGACCTGTTCCAGAAGTACGGCATAGCCGTCCCCAAGACCTGGGCAGAGTTCAAGACCGCCGGCGAGAAGCTCCAGCAGGCCGACAAGAACGTGCACATCGCGTCCTGGCCCGACAACGACGCCGTGCTGCTCGCGGCCCTCGCCTGGCAGGGCGGCGGCAAGTGGTTCAGCACCGAGGGCGACGCCTGGAAGGTCGGCATCAACGACGCCGCGTCCCAGAAGGTCGCCTCCTACTGGCAGGGACTCGTCGACAGCGGCGTCGTCAACTCCATCCCGGCCGGCAGCGAGGACGAGACCAAGGCCAGGACCTCCGGCACCGTCGCCAGCTTCCTCGGTGCCTCCTGGAGCGCGGGCGGCATGACCGTCGCGATGCCGAAGCTGAGCGGCAAGTGGGGGATCGCCCCGCTGCCCACCTGGGACGGGAAGCCCGCCAGCGGCGGCTACGGCGGCACCACGTACGCCGTGCCGAAGGGCAGCAAGCACGTCAAGGAAGCGGCCGAGTTCTCCCGGTGGGTCACCACGGACGCCGCCGCCGTCACCGCCCGCCTCAGCTCGCTGACCTCGCCGAGCAGCGCCCTGCCCGCCAACGTCGAGATGCGTGACGTGGCCGCGAAGGCGTTCAAGGGCGGGGCCTACTACGCGGGCTTCGACGTCTACAAGATCACCGGTGCGCAGGTCGACACCATCGTCCCGGGCTGGACGTTCGGCCCCGTGCAGATCGCGACCAACACCGCCATCACCGACGCGGCGGCCAAGGGAAACCTGACTCAGGGACTGACGGCAGGTCAGGCGTCCGCCGAGAAGGGCATCAAGGAGCGCGGGCTGAACCTGGTCAAGTGACCGCCGGGCCGGCGGGACCGCCCGCCGGCCCCGTCGTCCGGTCTCCGGCCACCCGCCGGGCACGCGCTGACGTGCCCGGCGGGCCCCACTCCCCACGACCCCGCTCCCAAGGAGTCCCCCGTGGCAGTACCACTCGCCCGGACCCCGCGCCGCCGCGCCGCCGCCCGACCGGGCCAACGCGGCGCCGTGACCGTGCTCCTGGTCCCGTTCTTCGCCCTGTTCGGCCTCGTGATGGTGGCGCCCATCGGCTACGCGGTGTGGATGAGCCTGTTCCAGGAACGCTCCTCCGGTCTCGGCTTCGGCGGCACCGAACGCGTCTTCTCGGGCCTGGGCAACTACTCCAGAGCCCTGTCCGACCCGGCGTTCCGTACCTCGTTCCTGCACATCGCCGTGTACTGCGTCGCCTACATCCCGGTGATGATCGGCGGCGCGCTCGTCCTCGCGCTGCTCCTGGACTCCGCTCTCAGCAGGGCGAAGCGCTTCCTTCAGCTCGCCCTCTTCCTGCCGCACGCGGTGCCCAGCATGATCGCGGCGATCATCTGGATCTACCTCTACACGCCGGGCCTCAGCCCGGTCACCGGCTGGATCGAGAGCCTCGGCGGCAACTGGGCCTTCTTCTCCGCCGACCACGCGCTCTCCTCGATGATCAATATCGCGGTGTGGCAGTGGATCGGCTACAACATGGTCATCTTCTACGCCGCGCTGCAGGCCGTCCCGCGCGAGACGCTGGAGGCGGCGGTGGTCGACGGGGCGGGCGAACTGCGGATCGCCTGGCAGATCAAGGTGCCGGTGATCCGCTCGTCCGTGGTGCTGACACTGCTGTTCACCTGCGTCGGCGCGGTCCAGCTCTTCAACGAGCCCAAGATCCTCTCCAGTCGGGCCTCCTCCCTCGGCTCGACCTGGTCACCGACGATGTACATCTTCAAAGCCGCCTTCGAACGCCATGACTACGGTCTGGCCGCCGCGTCCTCGCTGCTGCTGGCCCTGGCCGCCGCCGCACTCTCCTTCATCGTCACCAGGATCGGAAACCGGGGGAAGACGGCATGAGCACCCTTGATCTCGACGGCCGCCAGGCCGTCCCCGGCACGCTTCCGGCCACCCCCGTTCGCGAAGCGCCCGGGCCGGACCACCGCCCCACCGGACGCTCCCGGCGCCGGCGCCCCACCGGCGCCCTGCTGTCCCGGGCGGCAGTCAACGGCCTGCTCGCCGTCGCCGCCCTCTACACCCTGATGCCGCTGGCCTGGCTGCTGATCGCGGCGACCAAGGACCACGGCGATCTGTTCGGCACCGGCGGCTTCACCCTCGGCGCGTTCCACCTCTTCGACAACCTCCGGGCCGTGTTCACCGCCGACGGCGGCATCTACGGCCGCTGGCTGCTCAACAGCCTGCTGTACTCGCTCGTGGGCTCGCTCGTCTCGACCCTCATCTGCGTGGCCGCCGGATACGCCTTCGACAAGTACCACTTCGCGGGCAAGGACAAGCTCTTCGGTGTCGTCCTGGCGGGCATCCTCGTACCCGGCACCGTCATCTCGCTGCCCATGTACCTGCTCGCCTCCGAGGCCGGCCTGGTCAACACCTACTGGGCGGTGCTGATCCCGTCCCTGGTCAACCCGTTCGGGGTCTATCTGGCCCGGGTCTTCTCCGAGGGCTACATCCCGAACGAGGTGCTGGAAGCGGCCCGGATGGACGGCGCGGGCGAGCTGAAGACGTTCCGTACCGTCTCGCTGCCCATGCTGGCGCCGGGCTTCATGACCATCTTCCTGTTCTCGTTCACCGGCAGCTGGAACAGCTTCTACCTGCCGCTGATGATGCTCAACGACCAGCACCTCTACCCGGTCGGCCTGGGCATCTACAACTGGAACACCGTCGTCGTGAACAACCCCGAGTACTACAGCCTGGCGATCACCGGAGCCCTCGTCGCCGTACTGCCCCTCATCGCCGTCTTCATCGGCCTGCAGCGCTTCTGGCGCTCCGGCCTCACCGCCGGAGCCGTCAAGTGAACCGTCCCCGCACCGTCCTGGCCATGAGCGCCGAGACCCGGGACTCCGTCCTCGACCCGGCCGCGCTGCGCCGGCTGGAACGCACCGTGCAGATCGACACCGGCCTGCTGGCCGTTGACTTCAGCCCCCGTGACACCGCGCTGACCAGGGCCCTGAGCGAAGCGGAAGTGCTGTTCACCGGCTGGGGCTGCCCGCCTCTGACGCGGCAGGCGCTCGCCGGGATGCCCCGGCTGCGCGCCGTCGTGCACGCGGCCGGCTCCGTCAAGGGCCATATGACGGAGGCGGCCTGGGAGTGCGGCATCACGGTGTCCACGGCCGCGGCCGCCAACGCGCTGCCGGTCGCCGAGTACACGCTCGCCGCCGTCCTGTTCGCCAACAAGCGCGTCCTGGCGGGCGCCGAGGCCTACCGGCGTACCCGCGACCGGGTCCGGTTGCTCGAACATTTTCCGACGGTCGGCAACTACCGCCGCACCATCGGCGTGGTCGGCGCTTCCGCCGTCGGCCGCCGCGTCATCGAACTCCTGCGGCCGTTCGATCTCATCGTCCTCGTCCACGACCCGTATCTCGAACCGTCGGAAGCGGCCCTTCTGGGCGCGACCCCGGTCGAGCTCGACGACCTGGTGCGGCGCAGCGACGTGGTCACCATCCACGCCCCCGAACTGCCCGAGACCCGGAACCTGTTCGGCGCCGCCAGGATCGCCCTGATGCGGGACGGCGCCACGCTCGTCAACACCGCGCGCGGTTCGCTCGTCGACACCCAGGCGCTCACGGCCGAACTCGTCTCCGGCCGCCTGCACGCGGTCCTGGACATCACCGTCCCCGACGTCCTCCCGGCGGGCTCCCCGCTCTACGACCTGCCGAACGTCCTGCTGACCCCGCACATGGCCGGCTCGCTGGGCGGCGAACTGCGGCGGCTCGCCGACACGGCCATCGATGAACTGGAGCGGTACGCGCAGGGGTTGCCCTTCGCGCACCCGGTGCACGCCGCCGCACTCGTGCACTCCGCCTGATCCGTCTCGTCCGCCACCACCGGCCACGTACGTTCCGCCCGAGAGGAAACCCCGTTGTCCGAGCCGTCCCAGCCCGCATCCACGCCGGAGAAGGCGCGTCGTGTCCTGGTCGTCGGGATCGACGGTGTCCGTCACGACGTCCTCCTCGCGCTCCCGACCCCGCACATCGACGCGGTCGCGGCCGCCGGCTTCCTGGCCGCCGTCGAGGTCGCCGACGGCACGCCCACGATGTCGGGGCCGTGCTGGGCCACGATCACCACCGGGGTCACCGTCGACAAGCACGCGGTCTGGAGCAACGACTTCTCCGGGAACCGGCTCAGGGTCTTTCCCGACTTCGCCACCCGCCTCGCCCGGCAGGACGGCAGGCGCACGTATGTCGCCGCCGGCTGGGACCCGCTGGTCACCGTCGCGAACGGCGGGCCACTCTTCGCGCACCCGTCCCGGCTGAGCTACAGCGCCCCGGCCGCCGACACTCCCCAGGCGTGGGAGGACTGCGACGAGCAGATCACCGAGGACGCCGTGCGGGTCCTCGGTACCGACGACTCCGAGGCCTCGTTCGTCTACCTCGGAGCCCCGGACGAGACCGCCCACTTCCTGGGCTGCGGGGCGGAGTACGAGCGGTCCGTCGTCCGGGCCGACGAGCGGCTGGGCCGCATACTGGCCGCCGTTCGCCACCGGGCCGGCTACGACGACGAGACCTGGACGGTGATCGTGGTGACCGACCACGGCCACGTCCGGGCCGGCGGCCACGGCGGTCGGTCGGGCGCGGAACGCACCGCCTGGGTGGCCTGCTCAGGACCGGACGTCACTGCGGGCCGCACCCCGGACCGGGTACGCCACGAGGACGTGGCGGCGCATGTGTACGCGGCCCTGGGGCGGACCGCCGACCGGCACTGGACGCTCGACGGACGTCCGTTCACCGCGGCGCCGCGCGCGGTGCTGTTCGACATGGACGGCACCCTCGTCGACACCGAATCCCTGTGGTGGCAGACGGTCGCGGCGCTCGCCCAGGAGCTCGGCCACGAACTCGGCGACGCGGACCTGCCGGCCGTCCTGGGCCGGAGCGTCCACGACACCGCCGCCCATCTGCACGACGTCACCGGCACCGGCCGCGAGCCGGCCGGGCTCGCCGCCGAACTCGACCGCCGGTTCCTCGCCGCCGTCCAGGAGCGGACCGTCGCACGGCCCGGTGCCGTCGAACTCCTCGACCTGCTGGAACGCGAGGGCGTTCCGGTCGGGTTGGTGTCGGCGTCGCCGCGAAGTGTCATGGACGCCGTACTGAAAACCCTGGGCGCGTACCGCTTCCAGGTCACCGTCGCCGAGGGCGAGACCCCCGCCACGAAGCCGGCCCCCGATCCGTATCTCGCCGCCGCCGGGTCACTCGGCGTGCCGCCCGCCGCCTGCGTCGCGGTGGAGGACACCCCGGTCGGGGTGGCCTCGGCGGAGGCCGCGGGCTGCGTCGTGCTCGCGGTGCCGTCGCTCGCACCCATCCCCGCGGCGCCCGGCCGGACGGTGCGCGGCAGCCTCGAAGGGATCGACTTCGACTGGCTGAGGACGCTCGTCGCCGCGGGGAACGCGTCAGGACCCCTCAGGCAGGGTGGTTGAAGTAGCGGTCACCCTTCTCGATGAGATGGGACGAGTAGATCCAGCCCAGAGCGGGCTTGCCGCGGAAGAGTCCGACGTAGTGCCGGGCGGTGTCGACCACGACGGGCCGGGCGAAGCAGGCGAACTGGTTGCGCTGCTTCTCCTCCGCCCACGCCATCGCGGCCGGATCGACGCGCTCGCTGACGAGGACGGGGAAGACGGCGACCCCGGTCTGCAACCCCACGGGGAGGCCGCCCTTGTTCTTCTTGGCGAAGCTCAGGGTCTGCGTGGTGAACGTGTCAATGGTGGCGGCGGTTATCTCGGGGACGGCCGCGGCGATCGTGAACACATGCAGATTGGTGGCCATCCAGCGCAGCCGGAAGTCGGACCGCCGGCCGACCAGCACGCGGACACCGGACCAGTCCTGCCACTGCGGGTTGCAGCCGTCGGCCGTCAGCCGGCTTTCCACCGCGGCCAGATAGTTTCGTGGTGACTCTTCGCTCATGGACGCGATTGTCCCCGGAACCGCCGCCCCCGTGAAGATCCCGGGAGGGGCGGACCCGAACCGGGTCCGCCCCTCCGTACGACCGGGCGGGCTCCGCCCGTTACACGGAGGAGGAGGCGGGAACCTCGGACCGCGCGGGGGTCACGGAACCGGTGTCGTTGCCGTCGTGCGAGCCGGAGGCGAAGACCGCCGCGGCCGGTGCGACGGCCGTCGCGGTGTTGTTGGCGGCGATCCGCCCGAACAGCGCGTCGAGCGACCAGCGGCCCGGGCCGGCGACGACGATCAGCAGAAACGTCCAGGCGTACAGCGCGGCCGGCTCGCCGCCGTTCTGGATCGGCCACAGGGCGTGCTGCTGGTGCTCGGTGAAGTACGCGTAGGCCATCGAGCCGGAGCAGATCAGCGCGGCGTACCGGGTCCCGAGGCCGAGCATCACCAGCCCGCCGCCGACGAACTGGATCACCGCCGCGTACCAGCCGGGCCACGTACCGGCCGCGACGGTCCCGCCGCCGAACGCACCACCGAGGACACCGAAGAGCGAAGCGGCGCCATGGCACGCGAAGAGCAACCCGACGACGATCCGGAACAGCGACAGCACCTGCTCCTGAGCGAGGGCGGCCGACGTCCGTGAAGTGGAGAAACGCATGGGGGGTCTCCTACGGCAGAAAGGGAGGTACCGATGCGGGAAGAGTAGGAAGATTGGTTGAAGCCGGGCTTAAATCCCGTGCGGCACCCGTGTGTCGCCGACCGCGGTACAGCCGAATGGTGGAACGGCGTGTTGACGCCCACGGCATGCCACCCCACCGCCAAGGGCGCGGGGGCACGGCTCAGTGCGGGAACGTACGCGGCGGCCGCTGCCGGGGCAGGTCGTCGCGGAACTCCGCTATTCGGCTGCTGATCTGACGCACGAGCTGGGTGTCCTCGATGCGGTCGAGGTAGCGGGAACGGCGAGCGACACCGTCCAGATCGAACGAGAAGTACAGGGTCATGAGGGGGTTGATGAAGAGTTCGGAACGCCGGGTGCGGTCGGTGAACCGCACATCGCCGAACTCCCCTCGTACCGCCGCGGCGATCGAGCCGTTGACGATGCTCGGGTGCACGGCGGTCTCCGCCTGGGCATGGGCCACCGCGTCCAGGTACAGGGCGCCCTCGGGGGTGTCCCGGGGGACGGACAGCGCCCCGAGATACGCGCCGTCGCGGTCGAGAGCGGCGATGTTCTCCAACACGTGGGAGTGGTTCACCCCGTGGTACGCGTCGATGCCGAAGCCCAGGCACACGACGAGCCGGTTCGGTACCGCGAGTCCGCGCACGGCCGCGAGGCTCGCCATGTCCTCCTCCGGCGTGCCGAGCCCCGACTCGTCGCCGCGCATGAGGATGTCCGTGCCCCCGTCGACCAGCACGATCGCATCCACGGCGAGGTGGCCGACCAGCGCCTCGTAAGCCGCCCGCAGCGGCTGCACCCCGATCGACGGGAAGGCGTACACGGTCTCCGGCATGCCCTGCCGCCGCAGCCAGCGCGCCAGCGTCCGCTCGGGAAAGTACTCCGCGGCCGACACGGTGTCCGGCCCGATCTCGGCGACGTCCGGCGCGAGCCACACCTCGGAGTCGAGCCCGTGGAGATCGCTGAACGAGAAGTTCGCCAGGTGGACGTCCTTGCCCTGGGCCCGGAGCGCCAGCGCCAACGGCAGACCGGCGTACACATCGAAGCCACCGCCCGCGCCGGCGATGAGCACCCGGCGGGCCGGTCCGAGGCGGGCGAAAAGGGGCGGTACGGCAAAAGAGGACATGGCAGGGGATCGTACCGGCGTAGCCGGAACCCGGAGGTGCTGTGGTGTATCCCTGGGCGTGGAGGACGGATCCGGCGCTGCCCGGACGCCGTCCCCGCATCACCCGAAGGGAGCCGCCGCCGTGGCCACTGTCCTGCGTGATGCCTGGAAGACCCTGGTCCCTGATCTCGACAGCCGGCATGGGCCGCTGCCACCGCTGCTCCTCGCGCTGACCGTCGTCACTGGGCTCGTCGACGCCTTCAGCTATCTGGTGCTGGGACATGTCTTCGTGGCCAACATGACGGGCAACGTCGTCTTCATGGCCTTCTCACTGGCCGGTGCCGAGGGCTTCTCCCTGATGGCCTCGCTGGTGTCGCTCGCCTCCTTCGTCGTGGGGGCGGTGATCGGCGGGCGGAGCGCCAACCGCTTTCCGGACCACCGCGCACGACTGCTGCTCGCGGCGACCGCCCTCGAAGGCGTCCTCGTCCTGGCGGCCTACCTGAGCAGCGAACTGACCGCCGATCCACCGTCCACGGCCGCCCGCTATCTGCTCATCGTTCTGCTCGGCCTGGCCATGGGCGGGCAGAACGCCGCCGCCCGACGGCTGGGCGTCCCCGATCTCACCACCACGGTCCTGACGCAGACCATCACCGGTATCGCCGCCGACGGGCGGCTCGCGGGAGGCACCGCCGGCAAGACCGGCACCCGTGCCCTGTCGGCGATCGCGATGTTCCTGGGAGCCCTGGCCGGCGGACTGCTCATCCACAACTCCGACCCGGCGCTGCCGCTGCTGATCGCCGTTCTGACACTGGCGGCGATGGTCGCGGTGGCGGCTCTCCAGGTCCGCTCCACGCGGCCCTGGATCGCCGCCTGACGCCACTACGCGTCCGCTACGCGTGCGGAGGCGGTGTCACTCCGTGCCGTGCACCGGCCGCCAGAGCGGGTACATCGCCTCGGGGTCGAAGGGCAGGGCCAGCGGCTCGCCGAGATCGGTGTAGCCGTGCCGCAGGTAGAGCTTGCGGCTGGCGGGGCTGGTCGCCTCCAGATAGGACGGGCGGCCGGCCCGGTCGAGCGTCTCGTGGTGCAGCCGGAGCAGCAGCGAGCCGATGCCGTTGCCCTGCAGGTCCGGGTGGACGACCAGGAACGCCAGGTGCTCGTAGTCGCCGAGATCGGTGGGATGGGCGCGCTCCATGGCCTCATCGAGCTCGTGGAACCGCCCGACGTGCTCCTGGCACGCGGCCGACAGCAGCTCGTCGTAGCCCTCGATGGCGGGGGAGGGCTCCGGGAGCCAGACCGCGGCGGCCCGCAGATCGTCGGTCACATGGACCGTGCCGTGGCGCAGCGCGTGTCCGACGAGGATCCGGAAGAAGTGCGGGAAGATCGCCGGGTGCCGTTCGCGCACGGGGACCAGCCAACTGTGCAGCGGCAGTTCGTCGAAGACGGTCGCCAGGAGCCGGGCGACGGTCTCCTCCTCGGCGATGACGGCCTGTCGGACGGATATCCCGGTCACGCGCGCACTCCTATGGTCGGCTTCTGGCGGCCGGGCCAGATCCTATCCGCCGTCCGTCGGCAACCGGTCATCGACCAGGGCGACTTCCCCCTCCGCCCCGGGCCGGCGGGGGAGGGCCGGTGCCGATTCCGTAGACTCCGGTTTCGGAACGGGGCCGCCGTAGCGGCCGCCGCACAGCCGCTGGGCGGGACGACGTACGCCTGAGTCCATGAATGCGAGGCAGACCGATGACCGCCGATCAGCACCCGTACCCCCTCATTCCCGGCACCACGGGTTCGGAGACCGCCGATTCCGTCGACGAGGCGCACGCCGTCCGGTCGTCGGTCCGCCGGGACGCGCGGGGCATGGTGCATCACGAGGCCGAGGAAGCGCTGGAGAAGGCCCGGTCCGAGGAGGACGGTGGCGAACACGGTCGGGATGGCGAGGACGGCGAGGACGGTCCCATCAGCCCGGCGGTCGAGGAGTGGGAGCGCATCGTCGATCTGCTCACCACGCACGCCGGCCCCTACGACCCGGACTCCGATCCGTTCGTGCAGGGCGAACTCACCGCGCACGCCAACCGGGCAGCGGCCCGGCGGACCGAAGGCAACGGCAACACCAACGGCACCGACGGCACGGACACCGGCGAAGCCGGCGCCGATGACGCCAGGGACACCCTGTTGCGCGCGCTGGCCCGTACCGGGGTACGGGACGGAGCCGGCAGCGAGAACGAGTCCGTGGTGTCCCGGATCGTCCAGGCCGACCCGGCCGCCGCGCTCGCCGTGAGCCGCTGGCTCGACGCCGCCTTCGCCTCCGGCCGCGCCCGGACCGAGGACTGAGGACCGGCCTTCTCCAGGGACCTAGCGCCGGCCGAGCAGAGCCATGTCCGCCTCGTCGAGTACGAGGGCGCCCGCCGCCATGTTCTCCGCCAGGTGGGAGAGCGAGCCGGTGCCGGGGATCTGAACGATCGAGGGCGAACGGGCCAGGCCCCAGGCGATGGCCACTGGGATCGCGGTCGCACGGTGCCGCTGCGCGACCTTGTGCAGGTTCTCGTCGGAGAGCGGGCTGTGACCGCCGCCGAGCGCGAAGAACGGCATGAAGGTGAAGAACGGTATGAAGGTGCAGGAACCGGCGCGCGAAGCGTGGGGCACGGCAGTGGAATCCCGGGGCCGAGCAGTGCGGGAGGGCCGTGGGGTTGGCTGCCGGGCCGGGCGGTCCGGCAAGGGCCGTCCAGTTGGTACCACAGTGTTGTGCGCCGGCGTGGGCAACGCCGTGTGGATGAGGCGGGAAACCGTATGGGGCTCCGGAGCCGGCAGGCGGCTCCGGAGCCCCACGCACGTTTCCCCGAGCCGTGGCCGGTTGTCCGTCCGCCCGGGACCGGGCGCCGGGGTCCGGTGCGGAGCTCAGGGGGAGGAGACTGCACCAATGACAGTTCAACGCCGCCCGCTGGGCACCGGACCGCTCCCCGACACCGATCCGGACGAGGGGCGGGCCCAACGGGCGATGACGCCCGCCGAACGCGCGGCCGCGGAAGCGGCGAGAGCGGCGGTGGAGGAGCAGCTTCCGGCGGAACCGGCGTCCGTGAGGCGCCCACTGGGCGACGGCTCGCAGCCGGACGCCTGATCCCGGGCCGCCGCCCTCGAAACCCCTGACGCATCGGCCGGCCGTCAGGGGCCGGGCGGCGTGGCGGCCTGGAGTCGTCCGCGTAGGGACTGTTCTCGCGCGGGCTCCGCGGATCACCGGGCTCCGGATCACCGGGCCCCGGACCGCCCGAGCCCCGGATCACCTGGTTCCGGTCATCCGGGTTCCGGATCACCCTCCGCGCCGTCGCCGTGCTGCTCGTACCAGCGCCGGATCCGTTCCATCTTCCAGATCACCGCCCGGTCGATCTCCTCCGCGCTCAGCCCCGTGGCGGCCGACAGGGTGTCAGGACCGATGAGGTCCTCGGGGCGGCCCTGCAGCGCGCGGCTGATCTTTCCCGCCCACAACTCCTCGGCCACGAACGGGCGCCTCCGGTACTCGTCCCGCAGTGCGGTCAGGTGCTCGGGCGAGCAGACGACGATCAGCCGCTTCCCGTCCTTGCCCGGATCCCGGGCATGCACCGCCGAGGAGTCCGGCACCAGATCGAGGCGGCCCTGCGCACCGATGCGCTGGCCGCAGAGGTCGCAGATGTCCGGGAACGGTGCGGGCTCGTCCGATGCCATACCCAAGGGCTACCCCGAAGTAGCGCGCCGATAGCGGCCCACCCGCCGGCGTGGGGTGGTCACGGGGGCGCTCGTCGCGGGCCGGGCTCCCAGCGCCCACGCGGCCCGGAATCCCCACTCTAGAGACATGGGATGTCTCAGTCCAGCCCACCCCTGCCTCGATGGAGACAACCGCGCTTCCTTTTGTTCAAGATGGCATCGCACAAGCGATATTGGCCACTTGCCTTGGGGTTCGAGGGCGACGTAGAGTCCGAGCGAAAGTCGAGACATCGGATGTCTTCCAGGCTCCGGTTCTCCACTGCCCGCGCTCCACACCCCGGCCGATCAGAGAGAAAAGCTCCGTGAAACTGCTGCGCTTCGGCGCCTCCGGCCATGAGCGGCCGGGCGTCCTCACCGACGAAGGTGCGGTGCTCGACCTGTCGGCGCTCACCTCCGACATCGACGGGGCGTTCCTCGCCTCCGGCGGTCCTGACCGGGTCAGGACCGCGCTCGCCGCGGGCACCCTGCCCGTCGTGGACGTCACGGGGCTGCGGGTGGGTGCCCCCGTCGCGCGCCCCGGCAAGGTGGTCTGCGTCGGCCTCAACTACCGCGGTCACGCCGAGGAGACCGGCGCGGCCATCCCGCCGCGACCCGTGGTCTTCATGAAGGATCCGGGCACGGTGGTCGGGCCGTACGACGAGGTACTGATCCCGCGCGGATCGTCGAAGACCGACTGGGAGGTCGAGCTCGCGGTCGTCATCGGCAGCCGGGCCCGCTATCTGGAATCGCCGCTGCACGCTCTCGACGCCGTCGGCGGATACGCGGTCAGCAACGACGTCTCGGAGCGCGAGTTCCAGCTGGAGTTCTCCCCGCAGTGGGACCTCGGCAAGTCCTGCGAGACGTTCAATCCGCTGGGCCCCTGGCTGGTGACGCCGGACGAGGCCGGCGACCCGCAGAAGCTCGGCCTGCGGCTGTCGGTCAACGGCACGCAGCGGCAGAACAGCGCGACCGGCGACATGATCTTCGACGTGGCGTATCTCGTCTGGTACCTGAGTCAGTACATGGTCCTGGAGCCCGGCGACGTCATCAACACCGGCACTCCGGCGGGGGTCGCCCTCGGCCTGCCGGGGACCCCGTACCTGCGCCCCGGCGACACCGTGGAACTCGCCATCGACGGTCTCGGCGCGCAGCGTCAGACGTTCGCCCAAGCGTGAGAGGCCCGTTCATGACGCCGACCACCGCCCGGATCACCGCGGTCGACACGTACGACATCCGGTTCCCCACCTCGCGTGAGCTGGACGGCTCGGACGCGATGAACCCGGATCCCGACTACTCCGCCGCGTACCTGATCCTGCGCACCGACGCCGGTGACGGGCTGGAGGGCCACGGGTTCACCTTCACCATCGGGCGGGGCAACGACGTGCAGGTCGCCGCGATCGACGCGTTGCGCGGGCACATCGTCGGCCGGCCCCTCGACGCCCTGTGCGCCGACCCGGGATCATTGAACCGCGACCTGATCGGGGACAGCCAACTGCGCTGGCTCGGCCCGGAGAAGGGCGTCATGCATATGGCGATCGGTGCCGTCGTCAACGCGGTGTGGGACCTCGCCGCGAAGCGCGCGGACAAGCCGCTGTGGAAGCTGCTGTCCGACGCCGACCCAGAGTGGCTCGTCTCCCAGGTCGACTTCCGCTACATCGCCGATGTCCTCACCCGTGAGGAGGCGCTCGGCCTGCTGCGCCGGGCCGCGCCGGACCGGGCCGCGCGTGAGGCGGACCTGCTGCGACGCGGCTACCCCGGATACACCACCTCGCCCGGCTGGCTCGGCTACTCCGACGAGAAGCTGACGCGGCTCGCGCGGCAGGCCGTCGCCGACGGCTTCACCCAGATCAAGCTGAAGGTCGGCGCCAACCTTGGTGACGACATCCGGCGGCTGCGGGCCGCCCGTGCCGCCGTCGGTCCCGACTTCCGGATCGCCATCGACGCGAACCAGCGGTGGAACGTGGGCGAAGCCATCGAGTGGACGAAGGCGCTGACCGAGTTCGACCCGTACTGGGTCGAGGAGCCCACCAGCCCCGACGACATCCTCGGCCACGCGGCGGTGCGCGGCGCGGTGGCGCCGGTCAAGGTCGCCACCGGGGAGCACGTCCAGAACCGCATCGTCTTCAAGCAGCTGCTGCAGGCGGAGGCGATCGACATCCTGCAGATCGACGCTGCCCGGGTCGGCGGCGTCAACGAGAATCTCGCGGTCCTGCTGCTCGCGGCGAAGTTCGGGATCCCGGTGTGCCCGCACGCCGGCGGGGTCGGACTCTGCGAGTTGGTGCAGCACCTGTCGATGTTCGACTACGTCGCGCTGTCCGGTACGACCGAGGACCGGGTCATCGAGTACGTCGACCATCTGCACGGGCACTTCGAGAACCCGGTCGTCATGCGGCGCGGGCACTATGCCGCGCCGCTGGCACCCGGATTCTCCGCCGAGATGCTTGCCACGTCGATCGAGGAGTACACCTATCCGGACGGCACCTTCTGGGCCGCCGATCTCGTCGGCCGGGAGACCGCGGCATGAGTGACCTTTCCGTCGGGAACAGACACAGCCGGGAAGAGACACGGAACGGGCCCCAGCAGGATCAGGCCTGACCACGAACAGGCACGGAGGGAGACCCGCCATGAGAGTCGCGCTGCACACGAAGGTCCGCGAGGACCGCATCGAGGAGTACGAGGCCGCGCACCGGCAGGTGCCGGAGGAACTGGTCACCACGATCCGCGCGGCCGGTGCCACCTCATGGACGATCTGGCGCAGTGGCACCGACCTCTTCCATGTCCTGGAGGTCGAGGACTACGCGGCGATGATCGCCGAACTGGCCAAGCTCCCGGTCAACGTTGCCTGGCAGGCCCGGATGGGTGAGCTGACGGAGATCGCGCACGACTACTCGGCGGGCGGCTCCGACGCGTCGCTGCCTGTGGTGTGGGAGCTGTGACCCGGATGCGCATCGTCGATTCCCATCACCATCTGTGGGACCTGGCGGTCCGCGACCAGGACTGGATCACGGGTGACGCGCTGGCCCCGCTGCGCCGGAACTTCGCCCTGGCGGACCTGGAGCCCGAGGCGCGTGCCGCCGGAGTCGAAGCGACCGTCGTGGTCCAGACGGTCACCGTCCCGGAGGAGACGCCGGAACTGCTGGCTCTCGTGAACGGCGACAACCTGGTCGCCGGTGTGGTGGGCTGGGCCGACCTGACCCACCCGGGCATCGCCGACACCCTCGCCGCCCTGCGGGAACTGCCGGGAGGCGACCGGCTCGTCGGCATCCGGCACCAGGTGCAGAGCGAGCCGGATCCGCGGTGGCTGCTGCGCCGGGACGTGCTGCGCGGGCTGGCGGCCGTCGCCGCGGCGGAACTCGTCTACGAGCTGGTGATCCTTCCGCACCAGCTGCCCGCCGCGTACACGGCCGCCGAGCTGCGGCCCGAGCTCACCTTCGTCCTCGACCATCTCGGCAAGCCGCCGATCGCGAGCGACGAACTCCGACCCTGGGCCGATACCGTGCGCCAGCTGGCCACGCTGCCCAACACCGTCTGCAAACTCTCCGGGATGATCACCGAGGCCGACTGGGACACCTGGACGACCGCCGGTCTCGCACCGTACGCGGACACGGTGCTCGACGCGTTCGGCCCGGACCGGCTGATGTTCGGATCGGACTGGCCGGTCTGCCGGCTGGCCGGCTCGTACGCCCAGGTCGTCGCCACCGCACGGGAGCTGACCGGCTCCCTCGGCCCGGCCGAGCGCGAGGCGGTCTTCTCCGGCACCGCCACCCGCGTCTACGGCCTGTGACGGAAGCGGACCAGGAGTGGGCCGGGAGCGGGACCAGAATCGGGACCAGGAGTGGACCCGCAACCGGCCACCCGCCCTTCCAAATGGCTGATGGCTTGGAAAACCATTAGGAAGAGGTTTACAGTCGGGACCATGGACACCTCGGATCCGCAGCCCGGCGCGCCGCTGCTCGGTGAGCCGCTGCCGGTCGAGCTGATGAACACCGTCTGGGCCGACCGGGACGGTCTCCATGACGCGCTGGCCGACACCGACGACCTGGCGCGATGGCTGCGAGCCGTGGCCCCGCGCTTCGAGCCCGCGCTCGCCCTGGACGAACCGGCCGCGGCTTCCGGGCCGTCGCTGCCGGCGCCGCTCCTGGACCGGTATCAGCAGCTGCGTGACGCGCTGCGGCGGCTGGCGGCCGTCGTCACCGAGGACCCCCGCCCGGCGGCGGCCTCGGCGGCTCCCGATCTCGCGGCGGCGGTGGAGGCGGTCAACCAGGCCTGCGCCTACGCGCCCGAGTGGTCGCGGCTGGTGTGGCCCGAAGGGGGAACGCCGTCCCTCGCCACAGCCAGTGCGCCGTCACACGCCACCGCGGCGGCCGCAGCCCTGTCGCGGATCGCGGAACAGGCCGTCCAACTGTTCGCCGGACCGGACCGGGGAGCGCTGCGGGCCTGCCGGGCTCCCGGCTGCGTGCTGTATTTCGTGCGGGCCCACCCCCGCCGGGAATGGTGCTCGGCGAACTGCGGAAACCGCGCCCGCGTCGCACGCCACTACCAACGGCACCACGCCGATTCCCCCGCGTAGTTCGGTCGGGGCACGACCCGGCCGGCTGAACGGTCGGCCGGCCGGGTCGTGCGTCACTGATCAGGAGCAGCTGATGATCAGCGAGGTGATGACGGTGCAGGTGCGGGTGGCGCTGTTGTTGGCGGAGTTCAGGTCGACCGGCGCACTGGCGGTGCGGGTCGCGGTGACGCTGTAGGGCAGGTTGAGCGACAACAGGCCCACGGGGACGGTGAAGTGGCGCGTGGTGGCGGCGCCGGAGGACAGCGTTCCCACGGTGCAGTTGATGTGGCCCGCGCTGACACCGCAGTCACTGGAGGTGGCGGTCATCGGCGTGGGCAGAGCCGCGGTGACCGCTGCGGAGGTCAGTGCGGAGGGACCGTGGTTGGTGACGGTCAGCGTGTAGTTGATCTTCCCGCCGAGCAGTCCCGGCGCGGGGCCGGCCACCAGGGCGACACTCACATCGGCGGCGGCGTAGGTGAAGTGGTCGGCGGCACTGACGGCACTGGTGCCGGCCGCCGTGGTGACCCGCACATCCACCGTGCCGACCGTGCCCGCCGGAGCGACCGCGGTGCAGGAGGTCGGCGAGCAGGTGACGGCGGCGGCGTTGTGCCCGGCACCGAAGGTGACCGCGGTGGCGTCGGACAGGGCCGTACCGGTGATGGTGACGGTGGTGCCGCCCGCGGGCGGGCCCGTGTTGGGGCTGACCCCGGTCACGACGGGCGGCGGAACGGGCGCGACGGTCGTACCGATCGCCACGCCGATCGGGTTGCGGCCGACCGCGGTGGTGGTGGCGACCGCGGCGGTCGCGGTGTCGATGACGGAGGCGGTGTTGGAGCCGAGGTTGGCGACGTACACATGGGCGCTGTTCGGGGTGACCGCCACGGCGGTCGGGCTGGAGCCCACCGGTGTGGTGGCGACGACGGAGTCGGTGGCGGTGGTGTCGATGACCGACACGGTGTTGGAACTGACGTTGGGTAGGTAGACATGCGCACCGTCCGGTGCCGCCGCCACGCCCTGGGGGCCGAAGCCGACGGGAATGGTGGCGGTGACGGTGTTGGTGGCGGTGTCGACCGCCGACACCGTGTTGTCGCTGGCGTTGGCGACGTAGGCGGTCGTGGCACCCGCCGGGACCGCGTGGGCCGGGGCGGCAACCGCCGTGAGGCCGGTGAGGCCCAAGGCGGCCGACGCGGCCAGTGCGGTGAACCTCTGACGCCTTCCGGGATGCGGATTTCTGGCGAGACCCTGGCACTGCCTGGCGAATTACGGACCGTGTCCACCCGCGCGGGTGGGCGCGCCCGGGACCCGGTTCGGTGCTCGGTTCGTGGCGGCCGGGACGATAGGCTGATCAACGCCACATGCCGCACTTCCGGCGTACGGTCGCGGCCGGGGGGCCGTCCGACCGGCCGGGACGGCAGGGGGAAACCTGCGACCGATGGACGGTCTCTACGCCAACTACATGCACCGGCCTGCCCTCGCACTGCCTCCGGGCACGAGGGCCGGGGAGGATCCAACGTGTCACGCCAGGTACACACCGTCGGTCCGGACCGGCCGGATGCCTTCCGCACCATCGGTGAGGCCCTGGAACGGGCCCGGTCCGGAGCCGTACTGCGGATCCTCCCGGGCAAGTACGAGGAACGGCTCACCATCACCTGCTCGGTGACCCTGCTCGCCGCCGAGGGTCCCGGCACGGTGGAGATCGCCCCCCGGCACGGAACCGCCCTCACTCTCCTCACCGACGCCGTCCAGCTGACCGACCTCGGACTGCGCGGCTACGATGCCGAGCTGCCGGTCGCCGACACACCGCGCGGCCAGCTCGCCATGGACGGCTGCGACATCACCGGCTCCGCCTGGACCGCGATCCTCAGCCGTGCGAGCGGCTCGCTGGCACTGCGCGACTGCCGGATCTCCAACTCGACCGGTGCTGCCGTGGTGATCACCTCTGGCGCGGAGAGCTACCTCGAAGCCTGCGTCATGGAGAACCTGGGCACCTCCGGTGTGGTGATCGCCGAACGCGGCAGCGCGACGGTACGCCGCTGTGTCCTCCGCGACGCCCGGGGGAACGGCATACTCGCCAACGGCGAGGCGCAGGGCGTCGTGGAGGACTGCCGGATCTCGGGAACCGAGAAACCCGCGGTGGCGCTCGAGGGCGAGAGCGCCCTGCGGGTCGTCAGGACCGAGGTGCACGACGCGGTGGTCGGCGTCTACATCACCTCCGGCGGCCGCAGCGTCCTGGAGGACGTGTCGGTCACCGGAACCACCGGCCACGGCTTCGTCCTCACCGCCGGCACCGCACCGCACCTCACGCGCTGCCGGAGCGAACGCACCCGCGGCCACGGCCTGCTGGTGACGGACCGGGCCCGTGGCACGTTCGAGGAGTGTGTGTTCCACACCGCCGAGGGCGCGGCGATCCGGGTCGCGGGACCGTCCTCGCCGGTGTTCACCGGGATCCGGGTACAGAACAGTGCCGCGGTCGGCGTGCTCCTGGAAGAGGAGTCGGCCGCGGAGTTCGACGGACTCGACGTCGAGGGAGCCGGGGAAGCGGCCGTCCGCGTCCGGTCCGGCGCCGCTCCGGTGCTGCGCCGCGTACGGATATCCGACGGCGCGGGACCCGGGGTCGAGGTCACGGCCGGCGGCCGCGGCCGGCTGGAGGACAGCAGCATCGACCGGTCCGGCGGAGCGGCGATCCGGGTGGAGGTGCAGGGCACCCTCAGCGTGGCCGGCACCGTGGTGCGCGCGCCGGAGGGTTTCGGGGTGTCGGTGGGGTCGTCCGGCACGGTCACGCTGCGCGACTGCGATGTCGAGGGCGCCGTGGCCGGGGGCGTCCTGGTGGAGGACGGGGGAGAGGTCGCGGCGACCCGCGTCCGGGTGGAGAGGTCCGGAACCCACGGAGTGCTGGTCGCGGCCGGCGGCCGCGCCTCGTTCACCGCATGCGAGGTGTCGACGAGCGACGGTGACGGGATCAGGGTGCAGAGCACCGGGCCGGTGACGATCACCGCCTGCTCCGTACGGGAGAACCGGGACAGCGGACTGCGGCAGACGGTGGCCGGCGAACGGCTGGTCGTGGCGGAACTCGACAGTTCGGGCAACGGAGTTCCCGACATCTGGGGCACCCCCGAGGCCGCGCGGGAGGCGGGCGGTGGCCGGCTGCCCGCCGGGACGGCACCCGCGCCGGTTCCCGGGCGCGCGACCGAGGGTCCGATCGGCGAACTGGAGGCGCTGATCGGCCTGGCCGGCGTCAAGCAGCAGGTGCTGACACTGATCAATCTGAACCGGCTCGCGCAGCGCCGGGCGAGCCTGGGTCTGCCGCTGCCGCCCATGAGCCGTCATCTGGTGTTCGCGGGACCGCCCGGCACGGGCAAGACCACGGTCGCCCGGTTGTACGGCAGCATCCTGGCGCAGCTGGGCGTTCTGCGCTCCGGTCATCTGGTGGAGGTGTCGCGGGCGGATCTGGTGGCGCAGGTCATCGGCGGCACCGCGATCAAGACCACTGAGGCGTTCACCCGGGCGCTGGGCGGTGTGCTGTTCATCGACGAGGCGTACACCCTGCTCTCGGACGGGAAGGGTTCGGGCGCCGACTTCGGCCAGGAGGCGATCGACAGCCTGGTCAAACTCATGGAGGACCACCGCGACGACGTTGTGGTGGTGGCCGCGGGCTACGGCCCCGACATGGAGTCGTTCCTGGCGTCCAACCCGGGACTCGCCTCGCGGTTCACCCGCAGCATCGAGTTCGTCGACTACACGACCGACGAACTGGTCACCATCGTCGACAGCATGTGCACCGCGCACCGCTACGAACTGGATCCGTCCGCCCGTGAGGCGCTCGTGGTGTGTTTCGACCGGATCCCGCGGGACGCGCTGTTCGGCAACGGCCGGACCGCGCGCAAGACCTTCGAGGAGATGGTCGACCGGCAGGCGTTCCGGCTCGCGGAACTGCCGGACGCCAACGAGCGCGACCTGACGCTCCTGGTGGCCGAGGACGTCGGGGTCTCCACGGAGGACGACACCGCCGGAACCGCCGGGCCCGGACCGCTGGACAGGCTCCAGGCGATGGTGGGTCTGGCCGCGGTCAAGCGCGAAGTGACGGACCTGGTCAATCTGCTGGCGACGACGAAGCGCCGGACCGAGGCCGGGCTGCCGGGTCCCCGGATCAGCAACCATCTGGTGTTCGCCGGGCCGCCCGGCACCGGCAAGACCACGACCGCCCGGCTCTACGGGGAGCTGCTGGCCTCGCTCGGGGTACTGCCGCAGGGCCAGTTGATCGAGGTGTCCCGGGCGGACCTGGTCGGCCGCTACATCGGGCACACCGCGCAGCTGACCCGGGAGGCGTTCGACCGGGCGCGCGGCGGTGTCCTGTTCATCGACGAGGCCTACGCGCTCACCCCGGAAGCGGGGAGCGGCTCGGACTTCGGGCAGGAAGCGGTGGAGACCCTGCTGAAGCTGATGGAGGACCACCGGGACGAGGTGGTGGTGATCGCGGCCGGCTACACCGAGGAGATGGACCGCTTCCTGGCGTCCAACCCCGGTCTGGCGTCGCGGTTCACCCGGCATGTGGAGTTCGAGAACTACACGTCGGAGGAACTGGTCACCATCGTCCGCGACCACGCGCTGGCCAACGGGTACGAGTGCGCTCCGGGAACCGCGGCCGTGCTGACCGAACTCTTCGACGCGGCGCCCAGGGGCAGATCGTTCGGCAACGCCCGGCTGGCGCGGCAGACGGTCGAGGCGATGATGACCCGTCAGGCGGGCCGGGTGGCCGCGCTGGCGGAGCCCGATGTCGAGGATCTGCGCATGCTGCTGGTGAAGGACATTCCGCCGGCCGGTGCCCGGCACGGAGTCGGCGGATGAGTACGAACGGCGGCCGGACGGAACCGGCCAACCGGCGCGACCCCGAGGAACACTGCGTGAATGCCACCGTCCCCGCCCGTCCGCGCCCCTTCGCGCAGCGCCGCTGGCCGGCCGCGGCCGCCGGTGCGGTCCTGCTGACCGTCGCCGCCGTACCGTCCGTGGCGTCCGCGGACGGGATCGACCTCCCGCCCGTCCCGACGGCGGTGGACCGGGACAAGCCGTGCACAGCTGCCTCGTCGACGGTGGCCCGCGCGGTTCCCTGGGCGCAGCAGAGCCTCGATCTCACCCATGTGTGGAAGCTCGGCCAAGGCGCTGGAGTGACGGTCGCGGTGGTCGGCACCGGTGTGTCCGGCACCGCGCCCACCCTCACCGGACAGGTGTCCGCGCTGGGGGACGCCGGTACGGACTGCGTCGGCCACGGTACGTTCCTGGCCGGTCTGATCGCCGCGCGGCCGAGCGCGGGCCAGGGATTCTCCGGGATCGCGCCGCGCTCCCGGATCCTCGCGGTGCGCGGTACGGGTGATCGCGGGGAGCCGGACGCCGGCCGGCTGGCCGCCGGAATCACCTCGGCCGCCGACGCGGGCGCCAAGGTCATCGTGGTCGGAACGGCGCTGTCGAAGGAGACCCCGGCACTGCGGGCCGCCGTGCGGCACGCGGTGGACAAGGACGCCCTGGTGGTGGCCCCCGCCGCGCCGGAGACCTCGTCACCGGACGCCGCACCGGCCCCGGCGTATCCGGCGGCGCTGCCCGGGGTCCTCTCGGTGGTCGACACGGGCCCGGAGGGCGTCAGGCCGCAGAATGCGCCGGTGCCGGAGCGGGCCGATCTGTCGGCGCCGGGCGACGGAATGGTGAGCGTGGGACCGCGCGGCGGCGGCCATTGGACGGCGTCCGGCAGCGCGGAAGCGGCAGCCGTGGTGGGCGGGGCGGCGGCGCTGGTCCGTTCGTACCACCCGGAGCTGACCGGGGCCGGGGTACGGGACCGGCTGCTGGCGACGGCGTACCCCGGAGCGCAGCCCGCGCTGGATGTGTACGCCGCGGTCTCGGCGGTGCAGCCGCCGAGCGCGCGCCCCGAGCGAGCGGTCGGGCCGCGCACGGTAGCGGTGCCTGCCGCGGTCGTGGGCGGCGGTGCGCGGCACACCGCGCTGCTCGTCGCGGGCGGTGCGGCCGGTGTACTGGTGCTTTCCGTGGTGCTGATGACCGTGGTTCCCCGGGGCCGTGCCCGCCGCTGGCGGCCGGGTACCTTCGGAGCCTGAGCACATACACCGGGACGCCCGGCCGCCGGAGCGGCGGCCGGGCGTCCCGGGATTCCTCCGGTGCGGTCGCCGGCTCCTGCGGAGCGTCCGGGAGCGCCAGTTGGACCATCGTCGTCCTGCGGCGGGCGATCCGCAGCGCCCGGCCCGGCGGCAGGGTGCGCGGCTTGACGTTGCCGAACAGATATCCCTCGGCGGCCGGGCAGGACATCAGCAGGGCGGGTGTGTTGACCTCCTGCATGCGGCGCAGCAGGGCGTCGTTGAGGCCGCGGCCCGCGCCGGCCGCCGAGCGGGCGACGATCACATGCAGTCCGACCTCGAAGCCGAGCGGCAGATGCTCCAGGATCGCGTCGAACGGGCTGCGCATGGCGGTGGAACCGATCATGTCGTAGTCGTCGACCAGGACGAAGATACGAGGCCCGGTCCACCAGTCGCGCAACCGCATCCGGGCGGGGGTGATGTCCTCGCCGGGCAGCCGGGTGGTCATCGCCCGGCCGGTGCCGTCGATGAGGTCACGCAGCGGGTCGGCGGAGACCGCGTGTCCCAGCCGGTACTCCTCGGGAACGGCGTCGATCAGACCGCGGCGGTAGTCGACCACCAGGACCTTGGCCTCGGCCGGGGTGTAGCGGTCGGTGATCGCCTTGGCGACCAGCCGCAGGACGGACGTCTTGCCGCTCTCGTTGTCGCCGACCACGATCAGGTGCGGGTTGTCCGCGAAGTCGTGCCACACGGGGGCGAGCAGATCCTCGTCCACCCCGATGGCCATCCGCAGATCGCCGTCGGGTGCGGGCATTTCGGTGGCGCTGAGTGAGGTCGGCAGCATCCGGACCCGCGGGGCCGGCGGGGCATCCCAGCTCTCGGCGACCGCCTCGACGAACGCGGCCACGCCCTCGGAGAGGTCCTCGGGATCCTCGATACCGTCGATGCGCGGAAGCGCACCGAGGAAGTGGAGCTTGTCGGGCGTCAGCCCCCGGCCGGGTACCCGCGGAACCGCGGCGGCCTTGCGGATGTCGATGCCGGACTCCATGGGGTCGCCCATCCGCAGTTCGAGGCGGGTACCCGTCTGGTCGCGGACGGCGGGGGAGAGTTCGGCCCAGCGGGCGGTGGTGATCACCACGTGCACGCCGTAGTTGAGGCCACGGCCGATGACCCCGTTGACCACGGAGACCAGGTCGTTGAAGTCGTTGCGCAACGTGGACCAGCCGTCGATCACCAGGAAGACATCGCCGAACGGCTCCTCGGGGAACTCCCCGGCCGCGCGCCGCCGGCGGTAGGTGGCCATCGAGTCGATCCCGCGCTCGGCGAAGAACAGCTCGCGCTGGTTCAGCAGTGAGGTGACCTCCGAGACGGTGCGGCCGATCCGCTCGGTGTCCATCCGGCCCGCGACGCCGCCGATGTGCGGCAGGCCGGTGAGCCCCGCTAGGGTGCCGCCGCCGAAGTCCAGGCAGTAGAACTGCACTTCGCGCGGACTATGGGTGAGGGCGAGAGCCGAGATCAGGGTGCGCAGCAGGGTGCTCTTGCCGCTCTGCGGACCGCCCGCGATACCGACATGGCCGCCGGCTCCCGACAGGTCCACGGTGAACAGTTCGCGCTGCTGCTCGAAGGGCTTGTCGACGATGCCGACAGGGACCACCAACCGGGCCCGTACCTGGGGATCGGAGACGGTCAGTCCGTGTGCGGCGTCGGGCTCCAGCGGCGGAAGCACCTGGTCGAGGGTGGGTGGCAGACCCAGCGGCGGCAGCCACACCTGGTGGGCCGCCGGTCCGGCGTCGGCGAGCCGCTCCAGTGCGACGGAGAGCAGCGTCTCCCCGTTGTCGGGTTCCGGTCCGACGGGATCCGGGTCCGGGTCGGGCGTCGAGGGAAGATCGCGGGGGACCGTCCAGGAGGTGGTCCAGGGCACGATCTGGCCGGCGACCCGTGACGGTGGAATGGCACCGGCCCTGCTGCCGCGGTGCGGTCCTGACACGTAGGCGGCCCGGAAGCGGGTGAGGGCTTCGACTCCGCTCTTGAGGTAGCCGCTGCCGGGCTGCGGCGGCAGGTGATAGGCGTCGGGGACGCCCAGAACGCCGCGGCTCTCCATCGCGGAGAAGGTGCGCAGTCCGATCCGGTAGGACAGATGGCTCTCGAGTTGGTGCATGCGCCCCTCGTCCAGGCGCTGGGAGGCGAGCAGCAGGTGTACGCCGAGGCTGCGCCCGAGCCGTCCGATCATGACGAACAGTTCGATGAACTCCCGGTGTGCGGCGAGCAGTTCGCTGAACTCGTCGACGACGACGAACAGCGAGGGAAGCGGGGCGAGCGGTGTCCCGGCGGCGCGGGCCTTCTCGTACTCCAGAACCGAGGTGTAGTTCCCGGCCTTGCGGAGCAGCTCCTGCCGACGCATCAGTTCACCGTGCAGGGCGTCCTGCATACGGCCGACCAGCGCGCTCTCGTCCGCGAGGTTGGTGATGACCGCTGAGGTGTGCGGCAGGCTGTCGAGTCCGAGGAAGGTGGCGCCGCCCTTGAAGTCGACCAGGACGAAGTTGAGTGTCTCCGAGGAGTGGGTGAGGGCCAGGCCCAGCACCAGCGTGCGCAGCAGTTCGCTCTTGCCGGATCCGGTGGCGCCGATGAGCATGCCGTGCGGTCCCATGCCGCCGAGCGCCGACTCCTTGATGTCCAGCTCCACCGCGGTGCCGTCCTCGCCGATCGCGATGGGCACCTTGAGCCGGTCGGGACCCTCGGCGCGGCGCTGCCACAAGGTGGCCGGTACGTGCCGCCGCAGATCGGGGATGCCGAGCAGGGCGGTGAGTTCGGTGTCCGCGGCCATCGGCTCGCCGGCATCGGTGTTGATGCCCACGCGGTACGGGGAGATCAGGGCGGCGAGGCCACGGGCGCCGACCGGTCCCAGCGCGTCGGGGCGGCCCAGGTCGGTGGTCTGTTCCTTGCGTTCGCGGTCCGTGCGGACCAGCCCCACCGTCCCGTCGTCCACCTGGAGCCGCAGGGTGGTGCGGCCGGGCTTCCAGGACAGTTCGCCGGACAGGTCGATGACCACGGTGTTGCGGTAGCCGGGGCCGTCCGCACGGTGCCCGCCGGGAACCTTGCCGCCGTCGACGATCAGGACGGTGTACGGCTCCTCCCTGCCGGGCATGGCCTCCGGGTCGAAGGGCGATCTGGCGGTGAAGTCCGCGCCGAGCCGGTCCTCCAACTCGCCGAGGGTGGCACCCACCAACCGGGCGGGGCCCGCGCCGTCCTGCTCGCCCGGGTGCTGGGTGTGCGGCAGCCACTTCACCCAGTCCCACTCGGCGCGCCGTTCGTCACTGACGCACAGCGCGATCCACAGATCCTCGGGCGAGTGGAAGACGGCGAGTTGGGCGAGCATCGCGCGGACCAGGGCCCGGCTCTGCGCCTCGTCACCGCGCAGCAGTACCCGTGACCAGGCCCGCAGATACAGCGCGATGGGCTGGTCGGGCACGGTGCCGTAGGCCCGGATGAAGCTGCGCAGTGCGTGCGCGGACAGCGGTTCCAGGTCCTCGACCGGCTTGGTGGACATCGGTGCCAGCCGGACGGACAACCGCTGGTCGCCGACCGCGACCCGGATCTCGGCGAAGTCCTCGTCGGTGGGCCGGCGCTCCCAGAGCCGGGTGGTGCGGACCAGGGCCCACAGTCCGGCCGGCTCGGGATGGCGCCAGGCCAGGGCGAGTTGCTGTTCACCGATGGTGCGCCGGACCCGGCGCCGGGTCTGGGCCAGGTACCGCAGGTAGTCGCGGCGCTCGCCGCGCAGCCGGCGCTTGCGGTCTCCGGAGGTGCGCACCAACTGGCCGACGACCATGGCGACGGAGGAGAGCAGCATCAGGCCGATCGCCATGTAGCTCATGACGGTGGCCTCGCCGGGGCGGACGAACATCAGCAGCATCGCGACCGAAGTGAGTCCCATCGGCAGGTACATCCACATCGCCGAGGAGTTCGGCTGGGCCTCCGGGAGCGTCGGCGGCTCCTGCAGACTCAGCTCGCCCTGGGGCATGTCGGGACCCCGGCGCCGGGCAGGCCGCCGGAACAGAACCGTGCTCAAAGGGGAAGACTCCTACGGATCGGGGCTCTGTCCTGCCAAGGCGCTCACGCGCGGGGCGAAGCCATCTGCGTACTGGTTTCGCACGACGATCGATCGTCCAGGGATCTCCGCGTCACGGGTTTTCCCATGGCGTGGCGGCGGACTGCGAACGACGGGCTGGTCTGGCTGAGCCGATCCGGGGAACCCCTTCCCGATCACGGCTCAGGGAGACCGTACGTCAGGAGTGCGCCCGATGGCGAGCTAGGGTCTCGAATCACCGCTCTGTCATGATGCTGTCCGATCGTCAGGTGATCGTGAGGCAACGCCACAGCGGTAACGTGCCTCCTCATCCTCGGAACAACCCCTCATCGAAGTGTGGCGCTCCCATGACTGAATCCACGGTGGCCGGCCTGTGCCGGCTGACGGTCCGCACCCCAGAAAGGGTCGTTGACCTGGCAGTACCCGTCGCGGTCCCGATCGCCGACCTGCTGCCTGCCCTCGTCTCCTACGGTGGCGACGACTTGGCGGAGAGTGGCCTCGAACACAGCGGCTGGGTACTCCAGAAGCTGGGCGGCGAGCCGCTGGACGAGGAGAGCACCACACAGTCGCTGGGACTTCGCGACGGCGAAGTGCTCTACTTGCGGCCTCGCGCCGAGCAGTTGCCCGAGGTACATTTCGACGACCTCGTCGACGGTGTCGCCACGACGATGCGGGCCCGTGGGAACGCCTGGGACGCGCGGTGCAGCCGGGTGGTGCTCCGCGCTGTGGTGATGGCGGTGCTGGCGGCGGGTCTGCTGGCGCTCGCGCTGCCCGGCGGCGACCGGCAACTGCGTGCCGCGGTGGCGGCGGTGGCCGGAATCGTCGTGCTGGCCGGCGCCGCAACGGCGAGCCGGGCGGTGGGAGACTCCGCCGCGGGTGCGGCGATCGGCCTGATGGCGGCGCCGTATCTGGCCCTGGCCGGTGCCTTGTTGCCGTCCGGCGGCGCGGCGAAGGCGCCGGTGGGAGAGCTGCTGGGAGCCCAGCTGCTGGCCGGTTCCGCCGCCGGAGCGGGTGGCGCCGTACTGGCGGTGGCGGCAGTGGCCGCGTATGTGCCCCTGCTGACGGCACCGGCTCTGGTGGCCCTGGCGGGGGTGGCGTGGGGTTCGCTGATGCTGCTGATGGAGGTTCCCGCGTCCCATGCGGCGAGCATGACGGCCGTACTGGCCCTGGTGTTCGGCGCGTTGGTGCCGGCGCTGTCCGCGCGGCTCTCCGGACTGCGACTGCCGGCGCTGCCGACCAATGCCGAGGAGTTGCAGCAGGGCATCGATCCGCACAGCAACGAACTGGTCGTGGTGCGTGCCGCGCTCGCCGAGGAGTGGATGACGGCCCTGTTCGCGGCGGCCGGTCTGGTCTGCGGCGGCTGCCTTGCGGGTCTGCTGCTGGACCACCCGAAGCTCCCGGCCCTGATCACGGCCGGAGTGCTGGCCCTGGTCCTGCTCCTGCACGCACGCGGGATCGGCGGTGCGTGGTCCCGGCTGGCGGTGCTGCTGCCAGGACTGGCCGGCGGGCTGCTGATGGCCTGCGTCGCGTCGGCCGCGATCTCCCCGGGCACGCGACCGGTCCTGGTGGGCGTCCTGTTGGCGGTGGCGGCCGCCGCGGCGATCGCCTCGTGGTCCGTGCCCGGCCGGCGGTTGGTGCCGTACTGGGGCCGGATCGCCGACCTGCTGCACTCGATCGCCGCCGTCGCGCTGCTGCCGCTGGCGCTGTGGGTGCTCGGCGCGTTCGGCGCACTCCGCGGCCTCGGCAGCTGATCCGGTGACAGTGCGTTCCACGGCAGCGCTTCCGGCGACTACGGCTCCGACGACAACGGCTTCGACGACAACGGGGGAGGGACATCATGCAGTCCAGGCGTGATCAGGTACAGGCGCACATGTTCGTCGTCGGCAGGCTCACTTCGGGCATGCTGCGGGCGGACCCGGACGCCCCGGAGAGCCCGGTGGGCCGCACCATGCGCGGGCTGGGCGTCGGCATCGCGGTGTCGCTGCTGCTCTCGGTGGGCTTCGGGCTGTACGGCATGCTCTCGCCCGGCGGCGGCCAGTCGTTCGGAGACGGCCGGTCGCTGATCGTGGAGAAGGAGACCGGCAACCGGTACCTGCTGATCGAAGGCACCCTGCGGCCCGTCACGGACTACGCCTCGGTGCGGCTGATTCTCGGCGAGCAGCCCAAGGTGCGGACCGTCACGGTCCGGTCGCTGAGCGGGCTGCCGCACGGACTGCCGATGGGCATCGCCGGCGCGCCGGGAGCACTGCCCGCGCCCGGTGATCTCAATCAGGGCATGTGGTTCGTGTGCGCCACCACGGTCGCGGACCCGTCGGGAACCCCGCTCGCGCGGACCTCACTGAGGATCGGGACTCCGCGCTCCGGTCCCGACCCGGTGGCTGCCGGCCGGGACCCGGGCGACCAGGCACTGCTGGTGTCCGCTCCGGACGGTGCCCGGTACGTCCTGTGGCGCAATCAGCGACTGCGGCTCGACACGGCCCACGGCGCGGCACAGGCACTCGGCTACGCGTCCGCTCCTGCCCGCCCGGTCAGCGGAGCGTTCCTCGACAGTGTGCCGGCCGGCCCCGATCTGACGGCGCCGGAGATCTCCGGCGGTGGCACTTCCGGGCGCTCGCTGGGTGGAGCGGCGACGAGAGTCGGGCAGGTCTTCCTGGTCCGTCCGCCCGGTGGCCAGGAGCAGTACTACCTGATGACCACGGGTGGACTGCGGCCGGTGTCCGCGACGGTGGCGGCCCTGGTGCTCGGTGACCCGCGGACCACACAACACGCCTACGCGGGAAGGCCGGCCACGGCCCTGCCGCTGGGCGCCGACCAGTTGGCGGGCGCCGTGCCGCCCGCGACCGGGGGGACGACGGTTCCGAGTGCCTCGGACGGGCTGCCGGCGGTGCCTCCCCGGCTGCTGGCACCCGCGGACGGAGACGGACTGTGCGTCACGGTGCTGCCGGACGGGGCCAATCCCCGTGTCGGGCTCACCGTCGTGCCGGATGCGCGGGCCGCGGTCACCACGGTCGCTGTGCCCACCGGACTGGGTACCGCGCCGGCCTGCCTGCCGGTGGACCAGGTGTCGGTGTCCGCCGGGGGAGGAGCACTCGTCCAGGCGCTGGGCGCGGGCGGCGGCAGCATCGGATCCACCGCGTACCTGGTCACGGACACCGGAGTGAAGTACCGGTTGGCGTCGAAGGCCACGGCCAAGGCACTGGGCTACGACGGGACCGCCGCTCAGGGGGTGCCGTCCCGGTTGCTGGCCATGCTCCCCACCGGACCGACGCTGGATCCGGCTGTCGCCGCGCGAACGGTGACGGCTCCGCCTCTCTCCACCGGGTGCCGGGGCTGACCCGGTACAGGACCCGAGCCGCGGCACCAACGCCCGGTGGAAGGGAAGTTGACGAACGGCAGATATCAGACGTTGTCGAAGTTCGGCCGGATATATTGCGCCACGGTGGAACCGGACGGTTCCTGCGGCACTCTCCCCGGTCACATGTTTGATCATCGCGACTCCGCATGTCAGATGTGCAGCGCCAGACCTCAGACCTCAGCACCGCCCGTCAGAGCGGTGCCGACTCAGGGAAGGACTCCTCCATGGCGGAAGAGAACATCATGAACGGGCAGAAGTCGTCCGTCGCGTCGACCCGCAGCGGTATCGCGGCGCTGGAGCAGGCCTTCAGCGGCATCATGCGGATCCGCAACGACGTCAACTCCACGCAGCACACGCTCGGTTCGGGCTACCAGGGCTCCGACGGCGGCGGCTTCCAGAAGCTGCTCACCGCCTGGGACGAGCAGGTGGACGTGATCCTGCGGAACCTCGACAGCATGGTCGACACGCTCAACCAGACCATGGCCAAGCACAACGAGCAGCAGGGGTCCACGAACCAGGACATCGACTCGGCGTTCAGCCGGTCCGAGGCCGCCTTCAAGGCCATCACGGGCTGATCGCCCGACTCCGGTCGGCCAGGGCTGACCCCGGCCGAATCAGGTTCCTGACGAATCGTTCCCCCAGCACGGTGCCCGCGAACCGCGGGCACGCTCACCGAGGAGAGACCCCGTATGGCCGGCAACACGAGCGACGGCTTCATCCACGTCGACTACAGCTCCATGAACAACTCCGCCGACGACATGGTCCAGCAGACCAAGGCCATCGCGGCGACCATCGCCAGTCTCGACCAGGAACTCAGCACCCTGAAGGCCAGCTGGTCCGGTACCGACGCCGAGACCTACACCGGCAAGCAGCAGGCGTGGGACAACGCGGTCAAGGCACTGGAGCAGATGCTCACCTCGCACGCCGGTCTGCTCGGCCAGATCTCGGACAGCTACAAGTACACCGAGAACAGCCTGCAGCAGATGTGGAGTTCCGTGAAGATCGGCTGACGCCGGTCCCCCATAGCCGCGGCGCCGGCCGCCGCCCGCCCCCGTGGCGACAGCCGGCGCCGCACCCGACTCCCCCCTTCCCCCACCCTGTCAGCGGGGTCCGGACAACCAGCAGGAGCAAGTCGTGGCAGAGGCCGTAAACCTGACGCACTTCGACGGGGCGTCCCTGAAAACCTTCCTCCAGGACCACCTGATGCCGTTCGCCAATGATCTGAAGGCGATCCAGGACGACACCAGCGACGGCATCGCGTCCATGCCTCACGTGGCCGAGCGGCTGGCCGACACCAAGGCGGTTCATCTCTCCCCGCCCCTGAACATCGGGTACATGGGAAACGACGGCGGGGGCATCGTCGGCCATGCGCTGATCGCGAACACCGTGGCGGTGGCGAAGTCCGTCGGCGATGTCATGACGTCGCACGAGAAGCTCTTCAGGGACATCAACAAGGACCTCCTGGCGACGATCGACAAATACCTGAAAGCCCAGGGCGACAACCTCGATTCCATCGACGGCCAGAAATTCCTGGAAGGCATGAAGGACGTGGACCTGGACCTCGTGCCCAAGGGCCAGCCGCCGACGGTCCCGCCGACCGTACCGCCGCCGGTGACCAAGCCGTAGAACACCACCGGCCCGGTCCTTCCGCCCTGTTCCGCATTGCTTCTGGAGACGCACCGTCATGGCAGAGAAAACACCCGCCGACCCCCACACCTGGGAGGGGGCGGTCGCGTTGGTCACCGGCTTCGTCGGACCCACCCGGGAGGAGGTCGGGAAGATACCCGGAAGCAGCGAGATCCCGTGGCTCAAGGTGAACATTTCCAAGAGTTCGCCGTCGACCTCCCACACCTTGACGCTGAAGTACTGCGACGAACCGGACGGGGCGTGGAGTGTGACTCTCCTCGAACCCACCTACAAATACATCACGGTCGACTTTCCGTTCAGCGGGGCGACCCGCGGCCAGGACTTCAGCAACGGTGGCATAGCGGGGGTCTACGACTGGGGGTACGGAAACGCACTGGCCAAGCTCAAGAGCGCTCCGTACACCACCAAGGGATTCTCCGTCGGCCTCGACTACATCGTGGACGACACCGCGGCCGTCGATCTGACGAGCTTCGAGAAGACGGCCAGGGCTTTCGACCGGGCGGGAGAGTTCTTCAGGAAGCACGCGGACACTCTCGCGGCCTGGTCCAAGAGCCTGGGTGAGCCGGAATCGGCCTGGCGGGGAAATGCCGCAGGAATGTTCGCCCATCTGATCGACGAACTCGACACGGCTTATCAGAGCTACCAGAAGCAGTTGGAGCCGACCGGCTGGACCACCACCAACCATTCGGTCACCGACCCCTCGTACTCAAGCCTCACGCTGCAGGGGGACGGGCTGATCCGGGCGCAGATCGCCCTGCACACCTGTGTGGAGACCCTCCAGACCGCATGGGACAAGTGGATCAAAGCCGACAAGGCGACAGTGGCTTCCACGCTGCCGGACGGGACGGCGGGCACATCGGGTGCCCACTACCTGCCCACCAACACCACCACTGTTCTGTTGAACGAAATTGTCGACTGGGTCAATGCGAACAACACCGGGAAGATCCAGTACGGCACGTTCGTCACTACGGGCGAGAGCACGTTCAAGTCCACGACGACATGGGGAAAGCTCAGTGACATGGCCACCTGGAAGGCCATTGCGGACGAGGCGGTCAATCGCTGGAAACTGAACATCAAGGCGCAGCTCGACGCCCAGGTGGTCATCGCTCTGTCCGCGCTCAACGATGCCTGGAACGACATCAGCGACGGCAGCTCCGTCACGGGCGGCGGATTCAATCCGGGCGTGATCCACACGCTGACCCAGGACCTCGCCGACGACGTGACGAAGGGGACTCTCGACGACAAGAAGGACCCGGACGGCAACGACACCAAGGACAAGGACGGGTCCGGCGGGGCGGGCGACAAGGACGATCCAGGCGGTAAGGGCGGCCACATTCCGCCGAATCAGGTGACCTCGCACATCAAGCCGCCCGGCGGTCCCGGTCAGACCATCAAGAACCCGGACGGCAGTACCTCCACCCGTAACCCCGACGGCAGCACCACGACACACAACCCGGACGGCAGCGTGACCGTCCGCAAGCCGGACGGCAGTCAGATCACGACGGAGCGGAACGGGCAGACCCATGCAGGGGGTCCCAACGTGCTGCTCCCGCCCCCGCCGCCGCAGTCGCACATCCCTCCCGGCTCCGACCCGCGCAACCCCCTCAATCCGGGCGGCGGCGGTCCGCGGACGGTACGGAACCCGGACGGCAGCCAGACCACGTACAACCCGGCGGACGGCTCCCGCAGCACGAAGTTCCCCGACGGCACCACCACCACGATCGCCAAGGACGGCACCACCACGACCGTCAACCCGGACGGTGCCACCACGGTGCTGCACAAGGACGGCAGTGAGACCGTCACCTACCCGGACGGCACCCGCACCACCATCACCAAGGACGGCACGTCCAGCACGCACTACCAGGACGGCAGCAGCACCACCCATACCAAGGACGGGAAGCTCGTCACCACCGACGCGTCCGGCCACAGCACGGTCACCCGCCCGCCACCCGGAACCGTGGTCCACAACCCGGACGGCGGCACCACGACCTACAACGCCGACGGCAGCACGACCTCGACGCACATCAACGGGACGAAGACCACCATCGACCCGAAGGGCATCGTCACCACGACGGACCCGGACGGCACCAGGACCGTCTCCGATCTGCAGCACGGCACCTCGACGATCCGCTATGCCGACGGCAGCACGGCCGAGGTGGGCCAGGACGGCAGGGTCACCACGCACCACAAGGACGGCAGCAGCACTGTCCTCGCCCAGGACGGCACGCTGACGACCAAGGACCCGTCGGGCCACAGCACCACGACTCACCTCGGGGCCACCGACGACGGTTCGGCCGGCAACCCGGGCGGTCCCACCGTGCGCCACGGCAACGACGGGTCGACCACGACGACCTATTCCGACGGGACGGTCACCAAGAAGCTGGCGGACGGCACGGTGACCACCACCTATCGGGACGGCAGCACCTACACCACGGCTCCCGACGGCCGGGTGACCACCACACCGTCGAACGCCACCAGACTGCTGCAGGACTCCATGCACCGCAGCGGACCGTTGAACACGCCGATCCCGCTGGGCTCTTCGCATCCGCCGCCCGGCCTGGGAGGCGGCAGCGGACTGTCATCGCGGCCGGCCGGCGCGCCGGGCGAGACCGCCGGCGGGCCGGCGGTCCGCACCACGTCGACGCGTGCGTCCGGCTCGGCACTGGCGGCGGCCGAGGAGGCCGCCGCCCTCAAGGCCGGAGCCCGTCCGGCGACCACCTCCGGATCCGGAATGCCGATGATGCCGCCGGGCGGTGGCGGTGGCGGCGCCCCCGGTGCCGGAACCCAGAGCGACGAACGGGAACGCGTCACCTGGCTGGCGGCGGACGAGGACGTCTGGGGCACCGACGAAGGCGGCGCACCGGCCGTCATCGGACGCTGACCCACGCACCTCCCGTACCCCGCACCGCACAAACCGCACCCCACCGCACCCGCAGTCAGGAGGAACCACCGTGGGCAGTTCCATGGAGGAGAGCATCAACAAGTCGCTCGCCGAGTTCGAGGAGCGCCGCGCCCAGATCATGGAGCTGCAACGCGAGTTCCAGAGCGCAGCGGTCACCTCCACCAGCAAGGACCGGACGGTGGAGGTCACCGTGGACGCACAGGGCGGTATCACGGGACTGCGCTTCCTGAACACGAAGTACCGCACCATGCCGTCCGCCGAACTGGCGGCCGTGCTCATGCAGACGATCGGTGACGCCCGCGCGCAGGTGGCCCAGCAGGTGCTGGAGGCCTTCCAGCCGTTGAGTGGGAAGCAGCTCGGTGGTGGCGGTGCTGGAGGCGGCGGCCTGGACTGGGAGCAGTTGTTCGCACCGCTGCGGGCGGAGGGGATGACCACCCCGCCCGTCCGGCCCCCTTCGGGCAGTGGTCCCGCACGCACCGCACTCTCCGACGAGATCACCGAGGACGACGAACCCGCCGCCCCGGCAGCCCCTTTCCCCACCGACCGGAAGGACGAACGATGAGCGCCCTGAACGCCTCGACCCACGGCATGAAGGCGGGGGCCGTCACGACGAGCGATGTGTCCGCCTATGTCCACGAGATGATCAAAGACTTCACGCAGGGTGTCCAGGGCTGGTCCTCCTACGCGGGCACCGATGAGATCGGCGCCGCGTTCCGCGAGAAGTACGACCAGTCGGGACGCGCACTCGCGGACGCGGTCACCGGCTACGGCACCGCCGTCGAATCCAGTGCCCAGACCGTTCTCGACGGGGCCGCCCGGCTGCAGCACACCCAGAACAACGCGAACGGTGCCATGCCGCACCACAGCGGGAAGAAGTAGCACCCAGTGGCGATCCAGATCCCGTCGGAGTTCAAGTCCTTCATGGAAGTGCTGAGCGGCATGAAGATGCCCGACGGCAACGAGGACAAGATGTTCGCGCTCGCCGGCGTGCACCGGGATCTGGAGAAGCGGCTCAACGATCTGCCACAGATGCTCAACGACTGCGTGTCCTACACCGCCGGCTCGTTCAGCGGCCCGGCCGCGCAGCAGTACCGGGAGGCGATGGCGCCCTTCCTGAACAGCACCGGCATCGACTACATCAAGTCGATGTCGGGACAGGCCGCCATGATCGCCGAGTTCACCTCGGACACGGCGACCCAGATCCAGTACGCCAAGTACATGATCATCGCTCAGTGCATCGAACTGATGCTGGAGCTGGCCATCGCGCTCGCGCTCGCCTTCTTCACCGGCGGCGCCTCGATCCTCGAGTATCTGGCGAGCCGCGCCGTCGTCGAGTTCTTCATGAAGAACATGCTGGCCAGGATCCTCGGCCAGATCCTGCTGCACGAAGTCATCAGCATCGGCATGGGTGCGGCGATGGACAGCATGGTCCAGTGGATCCAGTTGCTGCAGGGCACCCGGGACCACTTCGACACCAAGTCGCTGATCGAAGCGGTGAAGTTCGGTGCCATCCAGGGTCTGATCACGCTGCCGATGGGCGCGGTGGGCGGGCTGCTCGGGAAGGGTCTCGGCAACCTCTTCGGCAAGAACATCTCCAGGGAGATCAGCAACACGGTCGGCAACACCCTCGGGAACAAGGCGTTCGGCAAGGAGTTGGGGGACATCCTCGGCCCCGCGCTGACCCGCGGAAACGGCCCGCTCAGCGAAGCGGCGGCCAACGCGCTCACCAGGAACGTCGGGAAGGCCTTCGCCGACCGGCTGGGCACCGCGGGCGAGCGGGAGATCGCACGCGCAGCAGGTGAGAAGTGGGCGAGAGAACTGCTGGGCAACTTCGGGAAGTCGACGCTGCCCGCCGCTCTGCGTACCTCGCTGGCCGGGCTGGAAGGCGTCATCGGCAAGGACCTGATGAAGGCGCTGAGCAAGGGCGTGCCCGACACGCTCGCCCGCGATCTGGCCCGCTCGTTCGGCAATCACCTCGGCCAGGGCCTGACCGAGGGCGTGACCCAGGTACTGGCCGAGGGCACCTACAACCTCATCTTCGGCGAGAACCACACCTTCGAATCGTCCGCGCTGACCTTCGGCTCCGGTGTGGTCGGGGGCCGGCTCGGGCATCTGGCGGAGACCGCCGGCAGTCATATCGGCGTCGGGCTCCACGAGAAGGTGTTCGGCGGATCACCGCAGGCAGCGGGCATCGGTACCCCTCCCACAGGGCTCACGGCGGGCTCCGGGAACGGCGGGACAGCGGCCGCCGCGACGACCGGCGGCGACACGACCACGACACAGGCCCCGACCACGACCGGCGATTCCACCACCGGAACGGGGACCGACGAGACGCTCCCCGTGCTTCCCCTCAGTGAAGTGACGGACAGCGACTGGGAGGAGTACTGGGGTGCGCCGGACGCTCATTCCGGCGCGGATGACTCCACGATGGACAAGGGCGACGGGGAGAGCAGCCCTCCTGTTCCCGTCATGGCGGCACCGATCGCCGTTCCCACGGCCTCCGGACCGGCCAGCTCGACTACTCCTACGACCCCGACGACCGCAACCCCGGGGAACGCGGGCCGGACCGTATCCGGACAGCAGGAGAAGCCCGGCGGCACCCCCGTCGCCGCGGAGACTCCCGGCAGCACCGGCACCGGCACCGGCAGCGGTACGTCCGAGGGCGGCGAGAGCTCGCCGACGCCGATCACCACGACGGACTCCTCGCCGGACCTGAACCCGGACGTGACGCCGGATGGAACCCCGGACGGGAATCCGGACGGGACGCCGGATTCCCCCCGGGTTCAGCCGGACACCGAGTCGGGGGAGCTGCAGTACCTCGCCGTCGGAGACGATCACCACACCGCGCCGCCGGAAACCGAGGCGCCCGTCTCCGTGGCCACGACGTCGGCGAACGACCCCACAAGGCCGCCCACCACGCCACCGACCGAGCCCCCCGCCGCCGTACAGCCACCGCCGACCAGGATGCTGGGAGCCCTGCCGGGCACCCAGACCGCACACGTGCCGGATGTGACCACGCCGCAGGATCACTCCCAGACCCCCGTCGTCACGGCGACGCCGGACGTCGCCGTCGTGCAGCCCCCCGTTCAGCCCCCGGTGCAGGCCCCGCCGCTCCTGCGGATCGCCGGCCGCTACTACGTGCCCACCGAGGGCCCGAGGGCGGGCGAATACACGTGGCAGAGCTACGAGGACTCGGCGACGGTGAAACTGCTGGGGCCGAACGGCGCGGAGGGCCTCACACCCGACAAGGTCACCGACTGGTTCGCGGAACACGGCATCGCGCTGCCGCCGGGTGGTATCCGGGACGCCCTGGACCACTTCCTCTACGACACCGCGCGGGACGCTCCCGTCGTCTACACACCTGATCAGGCGCGGCAGTTCAGGACGGAACTCGCCGCCCAGTCCTCGGCGAAGCACGCCGAGGCGCAGGAGCGGGTCCTGGAGGCGGTGTCAGGGCTCGCCAGGAGGATCACCGAGACGTATCCACCGGAAGAGCACGTCTACATCGGGCTCGGACGCAGTCCGGGCGCGGTGATCGCGGCACTTCAGGTGCACGCGACCACGGAGACCCAGGCCCACTCGATACCCCTGTCGGCGTTCCGCCCGGGGCCGGAGAGCCCCGGCTCGATCCAGTACCAGGCGTTCCTGCAGGGGCCCCAGCGCATACCGTTGGCTCCCTTGACGCTCGAACAGCGGGACATGCTGTTCGCTCACTTCGACGAGTTCGTCCCCGAGATCCCGCTCGGCAAGAGCGTGGTGCTTATCGACTACACCCAGGGCGGCCTCTCCCTGTTCGCGGCCGAACGGTTGCTGGGTGAGTACTTCGTCGACAAGGACCGGACCGACGTCGTCGTCAACTCCCTCGCCCTGCACCAGGACATCAACACGGACAGCATCCACCGCACCTACGCCGGGATCGGCAAGCCCCGGGGCATGTTCCAGGACCCCGGCGACTGGTTCGCGAACACGTCGGCCCGCGAGGAGTGGGCACGGCGGGTCGAACTGCTCTCCCTCCGGGCGGACGGAGAACTCGGCCCGGACGGAAAGGTGCTGGGGGAGTCCTTCAAGCACGAGGCGTTCGACGGGCTCTCCGAATTCGGCTCGTACAAACTGCTGGAAGTGGACCCGGCGACCTTCGATGCGGAGCGGCCCCGGCGCGTGGACGGTGAGCAGGCGACGGGCTACCACCAGACGCTCAAGCGCCAGCTCGGGGAGAACCAGGACGCCCCCGCCCCGATCCACACCACCAGCGAGGAGCCGACGGCACCGACCGCTCTCCACAGCCCTGACCAGGTGGGCGCCACACACCCGGACTCCCCGCACCCCGCGCCGGATTTCGGCGACCGGCAGGTGGTGTTCAAGGGTTCCGTGCAGGAGCAGATCCGGCAGGTGACGGAACGGTATCCGTGGCTGCCGGACGTGAACCCGCACCGGGACACGATCGAGGAGGCGCGGACCAACTGTCTGCTGACCGCGATCGCCACCGACATGTCACTGGCGGAGAACGTCGGCCACCAGGCGCCGCCCGCGGAGCTGAGTCCGGCCGACCATCTGGCCAACTACCGGCAGGACCGCCCTCCGCTGGCCGTGCACTCGTACGAGGACGTGGTGGCGGCGATGCACCAGGCCGGCCCCGGCGCGCGCGGCATGGTCGTCATCGGGACCGCCGGCGACCCCGTCGCGCACGTCCTCAACGTCGTTCACGACGAGAACGGCATCGTCTTCCTCGACGGCCAGACCGGCCTTCTCGCCGATCTCCCGCATGCCCCCGACCGGCTGGAGTTCTTTCCCACCCACGGCGATTTCAGCGAACCGACCACCCCGCACCATGAGGGCGTACCGGACGGCGGAAGCGGGCCACTGGGCGCCATCGTCAGCAAGAACCGCTGGCCGGCGGAGGTGCCGTCCGAGAAGCAGTGGAAGAGCTCGTCGAGTGTGGCGCTGGCGTCCCGGCCGGACGCGCTGACCGCCCTCGACCACGCCGTCACCGCCTTCCACGCCGCCCCGTCGGCCACACCGTCCGAGCGCCGGAGCCGGCTCGACGCCCTGCAGACGGCCGTCGAGAGCTGGGAGGACAAGCACCGGACGTTCACCGGCGAGGAGATCACCGAGAAGCGGGTGGGCGCGGTCCGGGACCTGCGCGGCTCGGTGGACGCGGCGCGGGTGCGGCTGGCTCTTGACCTGCGGGGTCCGCAGGCCGGCGACCCCCTGCCGTTCGTGGAGTACCGCCGGGTGGCCGTTTACTCCGCCGGTGCCATGACCGAGCGGGACGGGACGTTCCTGGGGGAGTCGAGGACGGACTACGAGGCGGCGAGGCAGGAGCTTCCCGGCTCGGCCCGCGAGGCCGACATCCGGGTCCGGATGCTGGAGACCAGGATCCGGGAGGCCCACGCCGACTTCGTGCGCAAGCAGGAGGCGCATCCGCCGGGTGAGGACCTGCTGGGTCTGTTCACCGCGCCCGAGTGGTTCTTCAAGCGACCGGAGATCCCCTTCACCCTCGGGGAGAAGGAAATGATCATCACGTCGATGCTCAACCTGAGCGCGGAACTCCCCGGGCTGCTGATCGTGCCCGGATCGACGGTGTGGTCCGAGCCGGGCACGCCCGGGAGCGTTGCCACCGACGGGCAGGTCTTCCGCGGCGACACCACGTTCAAAGCCGGTACGTCCGCTGTGCTGAACGGACGGCTGGTCCATGAGACGACGAAGAAGTCCGAGGGCATGGACGTCACGGGCTATACGCCGGACCGGGATACCCGCCGGACCATGGGCCCGGACCGGGCGGCCGTCGCGCAGAAGCGAGGTGAGGACTTCGCCCATGACTTCAACCGCGCGGGATCCGGCGTCACCGACACGGCGGCCTTCACCGTCGGAAACCGGACGATCACCGTCGAGATCTGCCTCGACCACGCCAAGAACCGGGCGTTCGACGAATTGAGCGCAGCCCCGAAGGCCGATCTCCAGATCGTTGTCTCGCACGGCGCCGCACTCACCCGTTCCGCCCTGCGGGCGGGCGGTATCGCCGTCCACAACGATGCTTCGGACCACTCCGGGAACACGGCCGGCGCCGTCCGCTCGGTGCACCGGGTCGACGACGAGGCCATGGTGCACTTCCCGCGGCCGCCGGGGAATGCCAGGCCGGCGACGGAGGTGCGTGAGTTCCACACGTACGCCGACGTGCGCAACCTCGACATGGGCATCCACGACCTGCCCGGCGCTGCCCAGCACCTCCTGGGTGCCGTGTCCGGCGGCCACCACGTGCCGACGGTGGGAGCGGAACCGGATCTGGGCACGCAGCGCGTCGTGCACGGGGGCTCGTCCGACCAGCTGACCCGCGCCGGGCTGGTGGAGCGGCACTATCCGTGGCTGCCGGGCGTGAACCCGTTCCGGGACACGATCGAGCAGGCCCGGACGAACTGTCTGCTGACCGCGATCGCCACCGATCTGTCGCTGTCCGAGGGCGTCGGCCACCAGGCCCCGCCCAGCGAGCTCAGCCCTGCCCACGACCTGGCCAACTACCGGGACCGCCCGCCGGTCACCGTCACCTCGTACGCGGAGGTCGTGGCGGCGATGCACCAGGCAGGGCCCGGGGCCCGGGGCATGGTGGTGGTCGGGACCGCCGGCGATCCCGTCGCGCATGTCTTCAACGTGGTCCACGACGAGAACGGTGTCGTGCTCCTCGACGGCCAGACCGGGCGTCTCGCCGACCTCCCGCCCGCGCCCGACCGGCTGGAATTCCTCCCCACACACGGCGACTTCCCCGAGCGGGACCCGTCGCCGCACCACGTGGCGGACGCGGGCGGCGACGAAGGACGGGAGGGGCCGCTCGGTGCGACGGACCGGGACAACCCGTCGGTCAGCACGCCGCCCAGGATGCCGTCCACCGCCGAGTGGAAGGCGTCCTCGGAGGTTTCGGGCTCCTTGAGGTCGCGGCGACTGCGGGACATCGATGCCGCTCTCGACGCCTACCACGCACCGTCCGGATCGGAGCGGACAATCACTCCGCAGGACCGGCTGAGCAGGCTCGGCACTGTACAGAAGGCCATCGAGGCCTGGGAGAGCACGAAACGGGACTTCACCGGAGCAGCCGTCGTCAGCGACCGTTCCGGCGCGGTCGCCGGGCTGCGGGGGTCGGTGGACGAGGTCCGCAGGAACCTCACACTCGAACTGCGGTCGTCCCTCGCCCCCGATCCGGGTCCTGCCCGGCGGTTCGAGCGGATCGCCGTCTACGGGGCCGGCGCCATGACGGACCGGAACGGTGCCTTTCTCCGTGAGTCGGAGGCCGCGCACGACCGCGTCATGACACGACTGCCCAGCACGGCCACCGAGGTCGACATCCGCATCGAGATGCTGAGCGACCGGGTCCGCGAGGCGCACCGTGATTTTCTGGTGCGGCAGCGGTCGGAGGCCGACCCGGACGCCCTTCTGGGGCTGTTCACCGCCCCCGAGTGGTACTTCAAGCGCCCGAAGATCCCGTTCACCCTGGGCGAGAAGGAAATGATCATTACGTCCATGGTCGCCCTGAGCCGGGAGCACCCGGATCTTCTGATCATTCCCGGGTCGACGGTGTGGGCGGAGCCGCACCCTTCCGGGAACGGCATCGTCATCAAGGCCGGATCGTCCGCGGTGCTGAACGGCCGGCTGGTCCATGAAACGACCAAGATGCGGGAGGGACTCGACGTCGACGGCTATACCCCCGGCCGGGAGGACCGCGCCGACTGGAAGGAGGACCGGAAGCGGCAGGCGCAGGCCCTGGCCAACGATCTCTACAACGGGTTCAACGCCGCGGGCAGTCAGGTCACCGACAGAGCCACGTTCACCGTCGGCAATCGCACCATCGCTCTGGAGATCTGCCAGGACCACAACAACCGGCGCGCGGTCAACGAGCGGACTCCCGCCGATGTCCAGATCCTCGTGGCGCACGGCTCCGATCTCCGCAACTCCGCTCTCCGGGACGGTGGCATCGGCGTCTTCAACGACGCCACCGACCACAGCACCATCATCGAGGACCCCAAGCCCGTGGGGGCGATGCGTCAGGTGAAGGTCGCCGACGGCGCCGGACGCCCGAACGCCTCCAGACTCCTGACGAACCGCACGCGATTCATCGAGTACGGCGATGTGGACTCCCTCTACATGGGCGTCTACGACCTGCCGGCGAACCCGGACCCCGTCCCGGGCGCCGTCGCGGAACCGGTTCCGGACACCGTTTCCTCCGACGGCCTGCTCGGCAGTGTCTGGAACATGAGCACACTCTCCTCGGAACTGCCGACGGAGACCGGCGGTCCCGGTTCCACGACGGTTTCCACCCGTCCCGGTTCCCTCGCCGACGAGACGTTCCTCGCCATCATCGGCGGCCAGGACACGGCAGCCCCGGAACACCCACAGGGCACGAAGCGACTCCGCGACGCGGACCCGGACGCGCACACCGATCCGTCGCAGGAGACGCCACCGGCCAAGCGCCCGTACACCGACGCCCCCCAGGGCGACCGGGGACTCATCGACCGCGGACTCGTGCCGCCCACCCCGGAACAGCACCGTGCCCTGAACGACCACGTCGCCTCGCTGAACCTCGCCGACGGCCAACTGCCGCACGTCACCTCCGAGTTGCTGCGCTTCGTCGCACCCACCGAGGACCGGGCGAACTGTCTGGAAGCGAACCTGTCCCTCTGGGACACCCTCGACGGCCGCCCCCGTGCGGCCGGCACGCTGCCCGGCAGCAGCCCCGAGCGGCTCGCCGTCTGGTCCCTGAGCAAGCTCCAGGGTCCCGCCTGGCACTTCGGCGAGGGCCCCCAGGGCATGGAGCAGGTCCGCACGCTCGTCCGTGACGGCGGCCCCGGCACCCGTGCTCTGGTGCTCGTCGCCGGAAACGGTGAGGTCGGGCACGCCGTCACGGTGCTGCACACCGCCGACGGGCGGATCCAGCTGATCGACCCCCAGCAGCGGACCGTTCACGACATCACGCAGGGCGACACCACCCCGCCGCTGCCCGACGACTCGTCGCGGCACAGCGTGTGGGCGCACGTCCGTGACGGTGACGGCATGCTGCTCAGGGGTGAGGGACAGTACGACGAGTCGCTGTACCACGACCATGCGGAAGGCACGTCGGGCCGTGACTTCGGCATGCTGCCCGGCGGGGAGGGCGAGGGCCTGCAACGGCTCTTCCCCCGGCGGCCGGCCGTCGAGCTTCCCGGCTGGAAGGCAGCCGCCGAGTCGTTCGAGACCCGGGTCGCGAAGCACGCCTACCGGCTGAGCAGGGGTGCCGGCCCCGCTCTGGACACCAACTCGCCGGTCACCAAGGCCCTCGCACGGCTCAAGAACGGGCTTGACGAGTTCTTCGGTACCGCGTCGGCGGCCGTATCCCTGCGGCCGTTCCTCAAGAATGACCGTGGCAGTGCGGGCCAGATCCAGCGCACCGGTCTCGCCGACGGCCATGTCGTGGAAATGCTGACGGGCGGAAATCCGCGGGAGAAGTTCACCGCCTTCTACAACGCCGCCTATTACGCCTCCAACGCGGGAACTCCCGCGGAGGACCGCGGGTTCAAGAAGGCCCTGATCGAACTGATGAGGACCGAGGACTGGGCCGCCGCGGGAAGAATGGGACTCGACGTCGACGCGTTGAAGTCCTACCGGGCGCAGCTGTACGGACCGCGGCGGGAGAACCTCCACGGTTTCCTGGAGCGGGCGCTCCCCGGGCAGGCCTACATGTTCGCCAACGATCCCTTCGCGCTGGGCAATCTGATCCTGTCGAAGGACGGTGCGACCTCGAGCCTGGTCGAGATGGTGCTCAGCCAGATATACCGCACGGCCCGCCCGGTGGACGACCACGAGTTCGGTTCCGGGAAGCTCACACCGGCTCAACTGGAGCGGCACAAGGCCGAACTCAGCGCGCGGGAACTGCGCTTCCTCCAGGACCATCAGGAGCTGGTCCGCATTCTCGGGGTTGACCTCGCCGCCGCCGAACTCGCCACCGTCCCCCGACTGCCCAACGGACTGCCCGACATCGAACAGATCATGCGCGATACGCCGGGGGCGGTGAACGTGAGGTACCGGGCGTCGGTGGAGCTGCCCGGAGCCTTCGAGAGCCATTTCACCCTCCACGAAGTGACGGTCCTGGTGGAGGCGCGGATGCGGCCGCGGGAAGGTGACCTCCCGCCGTTCATCAACGGACTTCCGGTCTCGGGGCCGGAACTGCCGCTGAGGTCGATCGGAGGCGAGGCCTACTACACGCTGGCCGAGTCCCGCTGGACCCGGGACATGGAGCAGCGCGGCATCCCCGTGATCGCGGGACTGTCCGGCACCACGACGAGAATGCTCAGCGCGTTCCAGTGGCTCAATGTCAGCGGCGCGACCCAGGCGGAATTCCTGGTCGGCCTCATCGGCTGGATGCGCCTGCACAACGACCACTCGCTGTACGAGATCCTGCGCGGCGCGCAGATGGCCGGTTTCGAGGGGGAGGGCGGCCGGAAGTTCGACCTGACCGACGCGGCGTCGATGTACCGCAGCCTCAGCGCGCTCGGACCGGCCTTCGACATGCGGACCTTCCGCGAGATACCCGTGGCCGACCGGCTGGGACCGGACAACCCCGACCCGATCCCCTGGCGGTACGGCCTGCTGCCGCACGAACTCCTCTACCGCGATGCGGCGCACAGCCCCGAAGGGTTCCTGGCGCTCGAGCGTGATCCGCTCGATCCCCAGGCGGACGATCCGCTGGAGCTGGCGACGGATCTGACACGGGAGCTGTTCGAGGAGAGCGTGACCCCCGGAAGTTCGGGAAACACCGAACTCGCCGACTGGTTCACCGCCCACCACCTCGATGCGGCGGACCTCGTGGTGACCTTCAACAAGGCGCACATCATCGCGCTGCTCGCGTACACCGGAAGCAACCACACGCTGATCAACCTGGCGATCGAGAGGCAACTTGGCGCGGACAGCAGGGTTCCGCTCCTGGACTCGATCTCGGTCGCCGCTCGCCTCAAGCTCCGGGGTTTCGTGGCCAAGGAACTGGCGGGGACGGATCCGGAGCTCCCCAGCATGTTCTTCCACGACCGGGCCGTGGCCGAGAACATCAGGGACTTCCACGCGGCTCCCGCGACCGACCTCGTGACGAGAGGCAGGCTCGAAGCGGAGCTCTACGCGAGGGTCGACGAACTCCTGCCCCGCATCGTCAAGGAGGCCAAGCTGCACGCCGACATGGCCGTGGAGGCGCTCCGTATCCTTCCCGGCGCCACCGCCGGACCCTTGTGGCGCGGTGACTGGGCGGCCGGCGCCGACACGACGTCACTCGGGGTCCTGGGTTCGCTGATGTTCACCTATTCCGGCGACACCGTGACGACCAGCAGCATCGCGAGCAGCAGCACCGACCATGACGTCGCGCTGGGCTTCGCGACCGACAACCCTTTGCTGCCCATGACGCACCGCGTGCTCCTGGAGATCACGCCGAACGGAGCCAACGGGCGGGACATCCACCCCTTCTCCGCGATCGACGGGGAGGGGGAGGTCACCTTCCTCCCCGGTGCCCGGCTCCGGATCACCGGGCGGGAGTGGCGAACGAGGTACGTCCCAGGGCCGAACGGCGCGCTGGAGCCACGGAAGTACGAGCTGATCACCTTGACGGAAGTGTGATCCGCCGCGCGCACGGTCGTACGCACACCATCGCAGGCACCGGACATCGGAGTACACGCATGACAACTGGCCGCCACGGCTGCCGCCCGCGCGTCGGACCGCGGAGCGTCGTATGACGCCGCGATGTCCCGCGCTGCCGCGCTGGTTCGGTGCGGCGGAGCGGCCGCAACCAGGAACCGACGGAACACCGGACGCTGCCGCCGGTGCCCCCGCCCCGGCGATCGGCCGACCCACCGCGGTCGCCCTGGCAGCCACCGGCCCGGGCACCGGCGAACCGGAAGCGTGCGCACCCGGCACACATCGGCTCGGCAGCACGGTGCTGCCG